>JAKLLS010000200.1 GCA_022014155.1 Marinobacter sp.
TGGTGGGGGCTTTGCTGGGGCACTGGCTGATGGGGCTGCAACTGACCATACTGTCGCTGTTTGGTCTGTTCGGCTTGTCCGGCATTGTGGTCAATAACGCCATTATTCTCGTCGCTTTCTATAACCAGCAGCGGCAGAAAGGGTTGGGCATTACCGACGCGCTCAATGAAGCCGCCGTTCAGCGGATGCGCGCGGTGATACTGACGTCACTGACCACCATCGGCGGGCTGTTGCCGCTGATGTTCGAGACGTCCCTGCAGGCACAGTTCCTGATTCCCATGGCGACGTCCATTGCCTTCGGGCTGGGGCTGTCGACCTTACTGGTATTGGTGGTCATCCCGGCGCTCCTGTCCTGGCTTGAACAGTTCCGTGAGTGGCGGGCGCGGCGTCACGGTTCCATCGCGGAGCCCCTGAGCGCTCCTGACTAATCCTGACGGGAAATACATGGTGGCATCCTTGCTTACGGCCCGAGGCCTGAACAAGCAGTTCCGCAGCGGCAATCAGCCGGTGTCGGTATTCCGCAATCTCTCCCTGCACCTGGATCGGGGCGAGTCACTGGCGCTGACTGGCCGTTCGGGGTCCGGCAAAAGCACGTTGCTTAATATCCTGTGTGGTCTGGAAAAGCCGGGTACCGGCAGCGTGCAGGTGCTGGATGAGGTGTTTGAGGGCGACACTGATCGTCAGACGGAAGCTCGCTGGGCGAGCCTGCGCCGGCAGCAGATCGGCGTGGTGTTCCAGGAAGCGAACCTGATGCCCGCACTGTCGTTGCTGGACAATGTCCGCCTGCGGGCGCGGCTGGCGGGGCAGAGTGAGGATGGTTGCAGGGACTGGCTCGAACGGCTGCGGATCGGCGAACTTGCCGGCCGCTATCCCGACCAGGTGTCCGGCGGCCAGCGCCAGCGGGCTGCCCTGGCCATGGTGTTTGCCATGAAACCGGCGCTGATTCTCGCGGATGAGCCCACCGGCAGTCTGGATCGCCATACCGCCGAAGATGTCACCGGACAACTCTTTGATCTACAGGCCCGCCACGGCTGCGGACTGATCCTGGCCACTCATGACGTCGAACTGGCTACCCGATGCAGCCACCATCTGGACCTCGGGCACCTGCCCGAAAACTGAGGAACCATGACCGTCTTCTCAGCTCTGCTCAGCCATTATCGCCGTCACCCGCTGCAGCTGCTGGCGCTGGCGTTGATGATTGTACTGGCGACCATGTTGTGGACCGGCGTCAGCCATCTTACCGACCGCGCAAGGGCCAGCCTTGCCCAGAGTGAGCAGGCCATAGCCGGCCAGCAACAGCTGGTGCGGGAGGATGGGCAGGCGGTGTCCGTGCAGGATTTTGCCGATCTTCGGCGTCAGGGATTGTGTGTCATGCCCTGGCTGGAGGTTCAGCGGCCGTCGCCGGAAGGGCGAGTGATTGGAGTGGACCCGTTCGCAAGCGCCTGTTTCGGAAACGAGGCGCCCGGTCAGGCCGGAGTAGATGCGCTGAACGGCGAACCGTTCCTCGATATCGCTGAGGCGGCGGAGATGGTTCGTCAGGGCAGTGAGGGGGATCTGTCTCTTCTGGTGCCGGTCGATGTTGAAGCTGATGCTGTTCCTTCAGACTATCGCCTGAAAGATTTCTCGATGGGGCCGGCTACCGGTGAGCTGGGGGAGAGCTTCCTGTTGAATCTGGATGCCCTTGGGGTGCTGGTGTTGCTGATTACGGCGCTTCTGGTGCGCAGCGTATATCAGTTGGGATTGGTGCAGCGCCGCGAGAGTTTTACGTTGCTTAGGCGCTTTGGCGTGCCCGCTGCCCGGGTTCAGGGCCTGTTACTGACCGAGATGGTCGGGCTGACGTGTGTCTGTGTGATCCCCGGAATCTGGCTGGGGCGGTGGCTAGCGGAGATGCTGGGCGCCGGGTTTGGCCAGGTTCTGGAAAACCTGTTCGATGCGCCGCTGTACGCGGTGGATGGCGGTGGCTTTGCCATGCCCGCGATGATCATGGTAGCAGTGGTACTGTTGGCGTGCTTTGCTGATCAGCGCGTGTTGATGAGGCTGCCCGGCGTGACGGGAAGTGTACCGGCCTGGTGGTTCGGTATACCTGTCCTGGGGCTGGGCCTGGCAATGGTTGCCTGGCCATTTACGCTTGGTTGGCTATTTGTGGGTATTGCCCTGGTGTTTGTGGCTGTGGGGCTGCTGACGCCACGACTGCTCTCTTACGTCGCACAATGGGGCGCCGAGGGCGCGGGTGCAATCACGCTATGGCAACGGCGGGAGTTGGCAGTACTGTTCCGTCGTCTGGCCTTGCCAGTGGTGGCGCTGCAGTTTGCCGTGGCTATGGTGCTGGCGATCCAGGCTTTGGTGACAACTTTCGAGGACACTTTCGAGCGTTGGCTGGCCCAGCGTCTGGAGGCTGAGTTCTATGTGGAAGTGCCTGTGCAAGCCGCGGCAGAGGACGGGGTTCGTTACCTTGAAAGTCTGTCAGGACTGGGAGACTGGCATCTCGTCCAGCGCGGTGCGACACAGGTGCGGCAGGAAACGAGGCGCGACCGTGCTGGCTCTTCTGTGGCAGCGGACGTGTTCTCTATCTCTCCGATTGGACCGTTGGTCATGGGCTGGACGTTGCTCGATGCTGTGCCGGATGCCTGGGACAAGCTGGCTGCCGGCCAGGGCGTGATGGTGAATGAACAACTGGCGCGACGTCAGGGATACCGTCCTGCTGATCCAATCGGCTTTACCCTCGGTGAGCAGTTTCTTGAGCTTCCGGTGGTCGGCGTGTACGCGGATTACGGGCGGCCTGAAGGGGAGATTCTGGTTGTCGGGCAGATACTGCCGGAGACATTCACCGCCCGTTTCCAAAGTCTTTCCCTGAATCCAGGGGCGTTGCCCATTGCGGAGATTGAGCTGGGCCTGGCGGCTGTCTGGAACAACGATAATCTCACGATCCGGGATAACGCCAGTATTCGGTCCCTGGCCTCGGGAGTGTTTGACCAGACCTTCCTGATTACCCGAGCCATTACGGTGCTGACGTTGGTGCTGGCGGGAACATCGCTGCTGATCATGGGATGGGTGTTCTTCACCACCCGGGCCTGGTACTACCGGTTGCTGTTTGTCTGGGGGCTGTCACGTCGGGAAGTGGCGGGCCAGCTGCGGTGGCTGGCTATGTTCCTGACCGGTGCGGTCGCTGTGGCGGCCTTGCCATTGGGTGTATGGCTGACGTGGGTTCTGGTCAGTCGCGTCAATCCGCTGGCGTTTGGCTGGTCTCTGCCGATGGCCGTGTATCCCGGCTTTTGGCTGGAAATGTTGGCGTTGTGCCTGATGATTGGCCTGGCGATCGCCCTATTGATGCGCCGACAACTCGGGGGTGGGGTACCGGCCCCAGCCATGGCCAATGTCACCGGTGGAGGTGAGCGATGACGTGGGTTATTCAAACGCTTCGATGGGGCTTGATGGCCATAGTCCTTAGCCTGTCGGCCTGCTCGGAAACCCCGGGATCCGCCGGGTTTGCCGGACTGGCCGAACAAGTGGAAGAAGAGACCTTTGCCCAGCCGGCGCCGGGGGACCGTTTACGGTTCCCTGAGGATTTCGGACCCCACCCGCGACACCGCATCGAGTGGTGGTATCTGACCGCGAATCTCACCACCGAGCAGGGCGAACCGCTGGGTCTGCAATGGACCCAGTTCCGCCAGGCCATGGTAGCGCGCGATCCCGCTGGCCCCGCGCCGGAACCGGACAGCTGGCCCCTGGACGCGGGCTGGATGGCTCACGCAGCAGTGTCCTTCCAGGGGCAGCACTGGTTTGCTGAAAAACTGGCCCGGGGCGATATCGGGCAGGCCGGCGCGACGGCGGATCCCTTTGAGGTTTGGCACGACAACTGGCATTTGCAGGTGGAGGGCGAGGGTGAGGGTGATGGCCACTGGCGGCTTCAGGTCGACGGTGAGGGTTGGTCTTACGATCTGCGATTGACGGTTAACGGAGAGCCTGTCGCCCATGGCGAACATGGTTTCAGTGCCAAAACCGCCAGTGGCGAAGGGTCCATGTACTTCAGTCTGGTGGATCTGGTTATTGAGGGTGAGGTGACGCTCGGTGGCGAAACCTTTGGGGTGTCAGGGCAGGGCTGGTTCGACCGGGAATGGAGTAGCCAGTTTCTGAAGGCCGGCCAACAGGGCTGGGACTGGTTTGCTCTGCACCTGGAGTCTGGAGACAAACTGATGATGTTCCGCTTGCGCGAGGCTGGGGGGGATTTCCTGTCAGGTACGTGGGTGACGCCGGAACGGGAGGTTTTCCCGTTAGGGCCGGATGGGATCAGGCTGGAGAAGATCGAACAGCGGGACACGGCTGACGGTAGTGTACCGGTACAGTGGCGAATTCAGGTTCCCGGGCGACAGGCTGATCTCAACGTGGTTGCGCCTCAGGGCCACTACTGGAACGACGGCTTGTTCCCCTACTGGGAAAGCCCGGTCAGCGTCACCGGCAGCCATCAGGGCGAGGGCTACATGGAGCTGACCGGGTACTAGCCGGAAGGCTTCAATCCATTGAGGTGGCGCCGATCTTGTGAATGCTCACGTCCGCGCCATTGAATTCTTCTTCCTGGGTCAGGCGTAGCCCGGCAATCGCGTTGATTACACCGTACACAATCAGGCCGCCCACGAAGGCAATCAGAACGCCGGCGATGGAGCCAACAATCTGTGACATCAGGCTGACACCTCCCAGACCACCCAGGACTTCCTGGCCGAAGATGCCGGCAGCAATCGCGCCCCAGACACCACACACGCCGTGCAGTGGCCACACACCCAGCACATCGTCCAGGCGCTCGATTTTGGCCTGGGCCCATTCAAACAGGTATACGAAAACAGCACCGGCAACACCACCGGTCACCAGCGCACCAACCGGATGCATCAGGTCTGAACCGGCACAAACAGCGACCAGGCCGGCCAGCGGGCCGTTATGGATAAAGCCCGGGTCCTTTTTACCGACCAGCATCGCGACCAGTACGCCACCAACCATGGCCATCAGACTGTTGACCGCCACCAGACCGCTAATGCCGTCCAGGGTTTGTGCGGACATCACGTTAAAACCGAACCAGCCCACGGTCAAAATCCAGGCGCCGAGGGCCAGGAACGGGATGTTGGAGGGTGCAAAAGCGACCACGCGACCATTGCGGTAGCGACCATTACGGGCGCCAAGCAGCAGGACGGCGGCCAGGGCGATCCAGCCACCCACGGCGTGCACCACAACAGAGCCGGCGAAGTCATGGAA
>JAKLLS010000201.1 GCA_022014155.1 Marinobacter sp.
ACCAGTGCATCACCTGCCACAGCAACGATGACGTGGAATCCGGCAGCGCCCCCATCGGCCCGAAACCCCGCAACCTGAACCGGGCTTATGCGCCGGAATCCGCGTTCATGGGCACCCAAGGTCAGGGCGGTTTCCCCCGGGTTAACCAGCTCAAGTACTGGCGAGATCAGGGCATTCTTGCCAATGTGCCGAACCTGCAGATCGATGGGCGCGGCATCGCCACCAACATCGAGCGCCTGCCTCACTGGAACCTGGCCGGGGACAGCGGCGAAACTGCCGGCTCCGATGCCGATGTGGAAGCCCGCCTGCGGGCCTATCTTGAGGTAAACTGCCAGCACTGCCACAACGACCGCGGCGCCGCGTCCAACACCGGTTATTACCTGGATCATTACCGGGAAGTGGACGCCGGCTACGGCATCTGCAAGAAACCCACCGCCACCGGCGGCGGCTCCTGTGGTCGCCAGCACATTGTGGTGCCCGGAGACGCTGACAGCTCCATCGTCTCCTGCCGCGTCACGGCCAGCGCCGATCCCCAGCGGCAAATGCCACCGATTGCCCGCAGTGTCACCCACATGGAAGGCGTGGAATTGATCAACTACTGGATCAACAACGTGGTGGACAGCGACTACGCCAATGGCGATGCCTGTGGCAACGGCAGTATCTTCCAGTCGCTGAACTGAGCATACCGGGGCGGCCTCTGACGGCTGCCCCGGTTTCTGGCGCCGCTTTCGTGGCCCTCTCCTATCCTCACTGCTATATTGCTCCCTGAGAACGCCAAACGCGACAGCCGCTCAGGGAGACTTCATGCAGGCAGAGCTTATCGACATCCGCAACCATCTGGCCCAGCATGCGCCGTTTGACGAGATGGCGGAGGAGATGCTTGATAAGGTGGTTTCAAGCATCGAGATTTCCTATTTCCGCGCGGGCACGCCCATCCTGGAGTTTGGCCAGCGCAATACCTGGCTGTTCTACGTGCGCAGCGGCGCCGTCGAGATCTACCGCCGGTCCGGGGAACTGTACAGCCGGATGAGTGAAGGAGAGATCTTTGGCCAGTTTGGATTGCTGATACATAAGACCGTGCGCTTCCCGGCGAAAGCGATCGAAGATTGCCTGATCTACCGGATTCCTGACACCGTTTTCCAGTACCTGTGGGAAAACGATGAGAACTTTGCCGACTTCGCGGACACCGAAGGCCGAAGCCGGCTGCGTTCCGCCGTCTCCCGTCGGGAAAAGTCCAACGTACTGATGACCTCGAAGGTCACCCGCTTGATCTCGCGGAAACCAGTCTCCGCGCCCTGTACCGTACGCCTTCAGGAAGCCGCCCGCATCATGACCGACCAGGGGGTGTCCGCGCTGTTGCTGATGGATGAGGAAGGCGACCGTCCGAAGCTCAAGGGCATCATCACCGACCGGGATCTGCGCACCCGCGCCGTAACCGAAGCGCTACCCTCGGAAACGCCGATCAGTGAAATCATGAGCGATGACCCGATCACCACCCGCGCGCGAAGCTTTATCTTCGAGGCCATGCTCACCATGCTGCACAACAATATCCATCACTTGCCAGTGATGGATAACGACGAAGTACGCGGGGTGATTGCCCTGTCGGACATCGTCAAGTACGAGAGCCAGAGTAGCCTGTACCTGGTCAGTAACATCTACCACCAGCAGGATATCAGGGGGCTCAAGAAGATCAGTCGCGATGTCCGTGACAGTTTTGTCCGCTTGGTCAACGAAGATGCCAACTCCCATATGATTGGCAGCGCCATGGCCGGCATCGGCCGCAGTTTCACCCAGCGCCTGCTGGAGCTTGGCGAAGAGAAACTGGGCCCGCCGCCAGTACCTTACTGTTTCATGGCCCTGGGCTCCATGGCACGGGACGAACAGTTGGTGGTGACCGACCAGGACAATGCCATGATCCTCGACGACAGCTTTAACCCCCCGGAACACGACGCCTATTTCCTGGCGCTGGCGAAATTCGTCAGCGACGGCCTGGATGCCTGCGGCTACACCTACTGTACCGGCGACATCATGGCCACCAACGAAAAGTGGCGTCAGCCGCTGAAGGTGTGGAAGTCCTACTTTATCGACTGGATAGACAACCCCAAGGCGGAAGCTCTGCTGAACAGCAATATCTTCTTCGATCTTGACGGTATCTACGGCCGAACCGAATTCGCCGAGGAGCTGAAAACCCTGGTGGCGGAAAGAGCCAGCAACAGCCAGCGCTTTCTCGCCATGTTGGCCCGTAACGCCCTGAACCGTACACCGCCCCTGGGCTTCTTCCGCACCTTTGTGATGGAAGAAGACGGCAAGCAAAACAACACCTTCAACCTGAAACGTCGCGGCACTGCGCCTTTGTCAGACCTGATCCGGGTGCATGCCCTGGCGTGCGGGTCCCGGGCCCAGAACTCCTTCAACCGCCTCAAGGCCATCGCCGAAACCAAACTGATTCCGGACGACGGCGTGGGCAACCTGCGGGACGCCCTGGAGTTCATTTCCATCGTCCGCATCCGCCACCAGGCTCTGGCCATCGAAGCCGGACGGGAACCGGACAACAACGTTCGCCCGGAAGATCTGTCACCGTTTGAACGCAGCCACCTGAAAGATGCGTTTCAGGTGGTCAGCAACGCCCAGAAATTCCTGAAATTCCGGTACCACGGCCAGGTGGGTCGGCATGGCTGATCAGAAGGATCCCGTCTCAGAATCCAACGAAGCCTGGCCAGACCGGTTCATCCAGCTTGCGGAAAATGCCAGGGATCCCCGCCTCAAAGCCTTTTATCAGGCCGGATGTGTAGCACCGGAGACGCCCCTGGCCGATGCTCCCCTGGTAGCGCTGGATTTCGAAACCACCGGGCTGAATCCTGAGGAACATTCCATTGTCAGCATTGGTCTGGTGCCATTTTCCATAGGGGGTATACAGCTTGGCGAGGGCCGCCACTGGGTTGTCCGGCCGCAACTGCCACTGCACCAGACCTCCATCACCATTCACGGCATCACCCACACGGACATCGATAAGGCACCGGATCTGAATGAGGTTCTGGAGGAGATACTGGAAGCCATGACAGGAAGGATTGCGGTGGTCCATTATCGCAGTATCGAACGGCCATTCTTCGATGTGGCCATGAAGTGGCGACTCAATGAGGGCTTCAGTTTCCCGGTCATCGACACCATGGCCATCGAAGCACATCTGTATCCCAATCGGCAGCCAACCCGGTGGCAAAAGCTGAAGGGCATGAAGTCGGTTTCCATTCGCCTGGCCGATAGCCGGACCCGCTACGGCCTGCCCCACTACCCGCCCCACAACGCGTTGATCGACGCCATTGCCACGGCGGAGTTACTGCAGGCCCAGGTTCACCATCATTTCAGTCTGGACACGGCAGTCAAGGACCTATGGTTGTGACGCCGCCATCGAGTTATCGCTGTCCGATTTCACTTCACTGATGTACCTGCCATAGCCCTCTTCCTCCATCCGCTCCAGTGGGATAAAGCGGAGGGCGGCCGAGTTCATGCAGTAACGCAAACCAGTGGGTGCGGGGCCATCATTGAACACATGTCCAAGGTGAGAATCCGCAATGGCACTGCGAATTTCAATGCGGGTCATGAACAGGGAACGGTCCTCTTTTTCAACAATCACGTCATCCGCAATCGGGCGGGTAAAGCTGGGCCACCCGGTGCCAGACTTGTATTTGTCCCTGGATGAGAACAGCGGTTCCCCGGACACCACGTCGACATACAATCCCGGGCGCTTCTCGTCCCAGTATTCATTGGCGAACGCTCTCTCGGTGCCATCTTCCTGAGTCACGTAATACTGCTCTTTGGTCAGCATCCGCTTGAGCTCTTTATCGTCCGGTTTCACAAAAGACTGCAGATCTCGCGCATCGTTCTTCATGGTGTCCCCTTCAGGCTGATACTGAGAGTAATCTACGTCCTGCTCATCACCCCAGACCTTCTCGATGAACTGGTAGCGACCGGAATTGAAGGTGTAGAACTTGTACCGCACCGGATTCTTCCTGTAATAATCCTGGTGGTATTCCTCCGCATCGTAAAAGGACTCGAAAGGCACAATTTCAATGGCTACCGGGTCGTCGTAACGGCCGGATTCTTCCAGTGCCTTCACCGAAGCTTCAGCAGCGTGCTTCTGCTCCTCATTGTGATAGAAAATGGCGGGCCGATACTGGCTGCCCCGATCCACGTACTGACCTTTCACATCGGTCGGGTTTGCAGTGCGCCACAGGGCCTGGAGCAGACCTTCATAGGTGATGACATCCGGATCGTAATAGACCTGGACAGCCTCGGTGTGGCCGGTGCGACCGCCAGAGACCTGTTTGTAGGAGGGATCTTTCTCGTCGCCACCGCTGTAACCGGACACCGCCTCGACGACCCCCGGCACATTCTCCTCATACATTTCTTCCACACACCAGAAACACCCGCCAGCGAAGGTGGCTACCGCCAGATCCGGGTCGTCGGGTGCGTACTTCGAATCTGCCTCATTGGAGGCGCCAACCTGGAAACCGGTCAGTGCAATGGCCGCCGCCATGGACATCAGTAACAGATACCGTTTCATAACCTTAACCTCTCGCCCTTTGAATACTGTGACCAGTTTGCACGGGAATCGTCACAGCACTTTCTCCAGTTTATTACGTTTGTATAACGCCGGAGAGATCATTGCGGATGCACGCCGTTCAGTTCGAGGGCTTCACCGGTAGCCGAATGCAAAAGGAGGCGCCGCCGGCGTTCTGGTTTTCCACGGTGATATCACCACTCTGGAGGGTCATGATCCTGCGGGCAATCGCCAGTCCGAGGCCGGCATGGCCGCCAGCCCCATCGGAAGATTCGCCACGGTAGAACGGGTCGAAGATGTGGGCCAGGTCCTGCTCCGGAATGCCGGGACCGCTGTCCCGCACACAAACTTGCGGCCGGCCATTCGCATGCCCGAAAACCACCTCGATTCGCCCTCCGGCAGGGCTGTAGGCAATGGCATTGCCGATCAGGTTGTCCAGCACCCGCTCGGTCATGGCGAGGTCCGCATAGGCCAGGGGCTGATCCGGGTCGCCATCGACGGTCAGATCAAGCTGCCTGTTACGGGCTTCCCGACCGTGTTTCTGAACCACATCGTGCACCAGTTCAGCGAGGGGAAAGGGTTCTGGCACCGGCTGCTTTTCCCGGGCTTCCAGTGCCGCCA
>JAKLLS010000059.1:0-5045 GCA_022014155.1 Marinobacter sp.
CCCAGGCCGACAAGGCCATGTATTCGGTCAAGAATTCCGGAAAGAATGGTTTCCGAAAGTTTGATCCTTCGCTAACCTGACAGGGCACGAAAGAAAGGCTCGTAAACAGGTCTCTCCCAACCGATCAAGCGGAACAGCATCAATGACGGAATACTTTATCCAGGCGTTTATCTATCTGTTGGCGGCGGTTGTCGCGGTACCGTTGGCCAAGCGCCTGGGGCTCGGGTCGGTCCTTGGGTATCTGGTTGCCGGTGTTGTCATCGGGCCGGTGACCGGGTTGGTTGGCCAGGAAGCAGCAACTATTCAGCACTTTGCTGAATTTGGCGTGGTGATGATGTTGTTCCTGGTGGGGATGGAGCTGGATCCAAAGTCCCTTTGGGCGATGCGGGTCCGATTGTTGGGGATGGGTGGTCTTCAGGTGGTGCTGACCTCCGTAGCAGGTACTGCCATCGCCTGGTGGCTGGGGCTGCCTTGGCAAACCGCAGTCACCGTTGGGTTGATCTTTTCTCTGTCATCCACGGCCATTGTTCTGCAAACACTGAATGAGAAAGGTCTGAGTAAGACCGAGGGTGGTCGTGGCGCGTTCTCGGTGTTGCTGTTCCAGGATATCGCCGTTATCCCTATGCTCGCTGTCATTCCGTTGCTGGCGGTGTCGGGGCTGGCCGCGGTTGGTTCGGCGGAAGCGGATCACCAGGGCAGTTTCAATCTGGTTGCGGATCTTCCCGGCTGGGCCCATGGGCTGGTGGTGATTGGCGCGGTGGCCGCAGTGATCGTAGGCGGCCATTACCTGAGCCGGCCGCTGTTCCGCTATGTGGTGCAGTCCGGCATGCGGGAAGTGTTTACCGCCATGGCGCTGATGTTGGTGATCGGCATTGCCGCACTGATGAGTGTGGTGAATCTGTCACCTGCCCTTGGTGCATTTCTGGCAGGCGTAGTGCTGGCAAACAGTGAATTCCGCCATGAGCTCGAGGCCAACATTGAGCCGTTCAAAGGCCTGCTGCTTGGCCTGTTCTTTATCACCGTCGGTGCCGGCATCAATTTCGATGTGTTGTCGGCGCAGTGGGGCACGGTGCTGTCGTTGGGGTTGTTGGTGATTGTGGTCAAGGCGGCGGTGTTGTTGCTGCTGGCGCAGTTGTTTGGACTCCGCGGCCGGGATGGCTGGCTGTTTACCCTTGGGTTGGCTCAGGCCGGTGAGTTCGGGTTCGTGTTGTTGACCTACAGTATGCAGAGCCACGTGATACCGACGGATATTGCCCAGATCCTGTCCCTGGTGGTGGCGCTGTCGATGTTCCTCACACCGCTGTTGTTCATCGCCTATGACCGCCTGATCCTGCCTCGATACCGTGAGGCCCGGAATGAGCAGCGGGAAGCAGACGCCATTGAGGAACAGGCGCCGGTAGTTGTGGCTGGTGTGGGGCGTTTCGGACAGATTGTCTGCCGCTTGCTGCGGGCCAACAATATTCCGATTGTGGCCCTGGATCTGGCGTTGGACCAGATCGAGAACCTGCGCCGCATCAACATCAAGAGCTACTTTGGCGACGCCAGCCGGTTGGACCTGCTGGAAACCGCCGGTATCGCCAATGCCCGTCTGTTGGTGGTGGCCATTGATGACCGCGAGCGGGCGGTGGCCCTGGTACACCACGTCAAGCAACACTTCCCGGGTGTCTGGATTCTGGCGCGGGCGTTTGATCGGGGGCATGGGTACGATCTGCGGGACGCGGGCGCCGATGACGTGGTCAGCGAAACCTATCATTCCGCCCTGGAACTGGGCGGTCAGGCGCTGACGGCGTTTGGTGTGCATCCCTTACGGGCCCGCCAGATGACCTGGGCCTTTGTGAACAACGAGAAAGCCCATGAGGCAGAATTGCATGAGGCCTGGAAAGATATCGAGTCGGGAATCAGCTTCAGTCCCCGTTACGGCGAATTGTTCATGAAGCTGGAAGACACCCTCAGCGATGTGATGAAGCAGGAGTGGCAGCCCCCCAGCCGAGAGGACGTGCCACTCTGGGCTCCGCCGGAAAGTGCCGGGCGTTAGACGGTATCTTCGATTTCTTTGGTCTCGGTTGCCGGTACCGTCAGCATCAGCAAGAAGCCGATCAACAGGAACAGCAGGATGGTGCTCATGCCCCAACGCTGACTGTCAGTGATGGCTGTGACCCAGCCCACCAGCAGGGGGCCGGCGAATGCTGTGGCCTTGCCGGAGAACGCGAACAGGCCAAACATCTGGGTCTGAAGGTGGGGTGGGGCGACGCGGGCCAGGTGTGAACGGCTGGCGGACTGCAGTGGCCCCACGAAAATACCCAGGATCATCCCCCATATCCAGAAGGCGGTGGCACCGTCCACCAGCATGATCGCCATCGCACTGCTGCCCAACCCGACCAGCGCCAGCAGAATGGTGTTCCGGCCGCCGAGGGCGTCGTCAATCCAGGCAAAGCCCAGGGCGCCCAGCCCTGCCGTCACGTTCAGGGCAATGGCAAATTGCAGGACTTCGGTGGGACTCATGTTGAAGGTACCGGCGGCGTACACGCCCCCGAATGTGAAGATGGTAGCCAGGCCATCGGTGTACAGCATGCGGGCGATCAGGAAACGCACAATGTCCTTGTACTGGCGGACGTGAGCGATGGATTCCTTCAGTTGCACAAAGCCGGCGCGGGTGGCGGCCGCCAGGCCCAGGCCCGTGGATGGCCGGTCCGGGATGAAGATAAAGGCCGGCAGGGCGAACACCAGATACCAGACCGCCACGAGCACGAAGGTGGCGCGGACGTGTTCGGCCTGATCCCGGTCCAGGTTGAAGAGGCTGGCGTCTGCCTCGATAAAGCCGTACAGCGCGATCACCAGACTTGCAACTCCGCCTACATAGCCCAGCCCCCAGGCCCAGCCTGACCAGCGGCCCGTGCGTTCCTGGCTGGCCAGGTCCGGCAGCATGGAGTTGTAAAAGATAAACGCAAACTCGGCGCCGAGGGTGCCCAGTCCCACCCACAGTGCGGCGTTCCAGAACTGATCCTGATGCGGTGTGACGGTCCACAACATGGCGGATGAAAGTACGCACAGCAGGGTAAAGCTGATAAACCAGGGTTTACGACGACCTGACTGGTCCGCAATGGCCCCCAGTATTGGCGCCAGGATCGCGATAAATATCCCGGAAATGCCCACGATGTTGCCCCAGGCGTTGGTGCCGGCGACCTCGTCCTGCATCACCGAGACGCTGAAGTACTGGGCAAAGACAAAGGTGAGAATGATGGTAAAGAAGGCGCTGTTGGCCCAATCGTAAAACGCCCAGGACCAGAGTGCGCGTTTGTCTTCCTGCGCGCCCGGGGGCTGGGCGTGGGGCGTGTGCGGTGGCATGTTCGGTTGGGCTCCTGATCCTTACAAGGGACATCCGTGTCGTGATTGTGGCCGTTATCGACGTAAATGCCCAGCTCCGTTGAATTAAACGGCCTTCAGGTTGTTTGCTTCATGGTCGAGCAGCCACGCCTTGCGCTTCAGCCCGCCTGCGTACCCGGTGAGGGTGCCATTGGCGCCAATCACCCGGTGGCAGGGAATCAGGATGGCCACCGGGTTAAGGGCGTTGGCACGGGCCACGGCGCGCACAGCTTTGGGGTTGCCCAGGGTTTCGGCCAGGGCGCTGTAGGAACGATGTTCGCCCGCCGGAATATCGGTAAGCCCCTGCCAGACATGTTGCTGGAAGTCGGTGCCGGTCAGTTGGATCTGCTGCCATGGCAGGGGCCGGAGTTCTCCGGCGAAGTAAGCCTCCAGCCACTCGGTGATGGCTCTGGGCGCGGATTGCAGCTGCTCCTGCCACTGGGGTTGGCGGAACCGTCGCGCCTGCAGGGTATGCATGCGCTGTTCGTTGCCCTCGAAGTCCAGGTGCACCAGGTTGCCATCTACCGTGGCCAGACTGAGGGGGCCAACGGGACTGGGAAAGCGACTGACATTGATCTGTGTTGTCATGGTGTTGTCTCCTGCCGGAGTGGGTGAGTGGTCAGCGCGGCCCATAAGTACTGTGCGGCATAGGCCCGCCAGGGGCGCCAGCGTTCGGCGTGACGGATCAGGGGCTTGGGGCTCGTTGGGCCGCCAAGGTGGGCTGAGGCCTTGAGGATGCCCAGATCACTGGCCGGAAAGGCATCCGGATCTCCCAGACCCCGCAGGGCCAGATAGCTGAGGGTCCAGGGGCCGATACCGCGTAAGGTCGCGAATTGCTCCAGCAGGGTGCTGCCGTCCAGATCGGCGAAGCCGGGTTCGGCAAACCGGGTGGCGACCCGGGCCAGGGTTTCTGCCCTGCTTTGGGGAAGTCCCAGCGTGTTCAGTGGCTGGCCTGCCAGATCTTCAGGCTCCGGGAATCGATGGGTAATCCCGGTGCCGTCTACCAAGTCTTCAGGTAGAGGGATGCCGTAGCTGGCGACCAGACGACCAGCGAGGGTGCGGGCAGAGGCGATGGATACCTGCTGGCCCAGAACCGCCCGAACGGCGAATTCGAACCGGTCCCAGCAACCGGGTACCCGCAGGCCGGGATACTGGGTGACCACGGGATGCAGCAATGGGTCCTGGCCCAGGTGGTCGGCGATGGTCGGTAGGTCGGCGTCCAGGTCGAACAGCCGGCGTACCCGGGCGCTGACCTCCAGGATGGCTTGTCGTGCCGGTCCCCGGAGGATGACCTGTAACCCCGGCTGGTCGGCGCGTGGGCGACAAATCATCAGCCCCGATTGCCCCTGGATATGCAGTGTGCGTGCGTAATAGTGTTCTCCCACTGCTTCCAGTCCGGGAATGGCGCGGGCACGGAAGAACGCCAGCAGGGACTTGCTGTCAAAGGGTGGTCGGGCCTGCAGGAACAGGACAAGATCGTCGCGGGCCGGCTGGAAGGGATCGTCGGGGCCATGACGGGGCGTGTTCGTTGTTGGCTGCTTCAGGCCACGGCGAAAGACTGTTGGGGCATCGCCATAAGCCTCTTTCAGGGTGTGGTTAAAGCGGCGCAGGCTGCCAAAGCCGGCAATATCGGCGATTTCGGTCATGCTCAGGTTGCTGTCCACAATCAGTTGCCGCGCCCG
>JAKLLS010000059.1:5145-20481 GCA_022014155.1 Marinobacter sp.
CCATTGGCCATGGCCGCTTCCGCCGAGGGGTAAAAGCGTACGTTGCCTCGTTTGGGGGTCACAGCGGGGCAGATCGGTCGGCAGAAGATCCCGGTGGTCAGCACGGCGGTATAGAAGCGACCGTCGAAACGGGCGTCCCGGGTTTTCAGTGCCTGGTAGCAGAGGTCATCAGTCAGTGTGTCCATGTCTGAAAGTGTACCAGTGCTGGCCGAGAAAACTCGCCGAATCCGGAACTGGTGGTTTTGTGATCAGATTGCCAGGCCCAGTAACAAGACCAGTTCGGAAAACACCACACTGGCACCCAGGCTATCGCCGGTATAGCCACCCAATTGGCTGCGCAGATAGCCTCCCCAAGCTAGGGCAACGCCGAGCGTAGCACATAGCCCCCACACCATTATCCAGGGTTCGTACAGAGTCAGTGCCAGGGAAGCCAAAACAGTGAAGGTCGCGGCAATCGTCAGGCGGGTTCGCGAAAAGCCGTCGGCGACCGGCTTGCTCTTGCTCTTGTCCGGGTCGGTCACATAAGGCAGGTAGCCCATAATCAGCAGTGGCGTCAGGCGCGCCACCATCGGTGCGGCCAATAGCGCCAGCCAGACCGGCCTTGCCTCTGTCAGCAGGGCAACTTTCAGTGTCAGGGCGGTGACCAGCGCCACTGTGCCATAGGTGCCAATCCGGCTGTCCTTCATGATCTCCAGGCGCTTTTCGATCGTATATCCACCACCCAGAGCATCCACGCTGTCCGCCAGGCCATCCTCGTGGAAGGCCCCGGTCAGCCACAGGTGCAGAATGACCACCAACAGAATCGAGATCAGTGGACTAAAGGCGAGGGTCAATAAAGTGTAGGCGCCGGCGTAGCATGTACCGAGCAGTAGACCGACCAATGGGAAATAAAGACTGCTCTGGTTCATCAGCCGTTGTGAATAATCGACCTGGATCAGCATCGGAATCCGGGTAAGGAAACCGATCGCAAGCCAGAAGGCCTGCCATTCACGGGATGTAGTTGTTGCATGGTTACTCAAGCGTCGCTCCGGGGCATGCTCGCGGGAATTGTTGCCATACTCTACACTTTTTTTGTAGGTTGCCGGAAACGGCTCCTTTGGTAGGAGTCACGCAGTTTTATGCATGATCAACAGGACAGCGATGGCCCAGGCCAGGATCCGCAGGAGTTTTATAACAAGCTGATCACCAGTGTGCCCGGCATTCTATACACATTCTGGGTGAGTGCTGACGGCAGTGAGCAGCGGTTTCCTTATGTTAGCCAGCGAGTGAATGACTGGTTCGGACTGGAACCAGAAGCCTTGCAGAAAAGTGCGGATGGCCTGTTTGGTATCGTACACCCGGATGACCTGGCAGGCATCTTGGAAAGTATTCAGACCTCCGCCCTCAATCTGACGGTGTGGGAGCACTGTGCCAGGCTGAAACTCACATCCGGAGAGTACCAGTGGTTTGAAGGCCATTCCGAGCCAGATCGCCTGAGCGATGGCAGTACCCTGTGGTACGGTCAGTTTCACAACGTTCAGCAATACAAGGAGCTGGAACAGACCCTGCGTGAGAGCGAAGCCGAGCATTCATATCAGGCTGGTTTCCAGAAACTGATTGCCGACCTTTCCAAGGAATTCATCAACCTGCATTTCGGAACCATCGATGAGTGCATTAACGAACTGCTGAAAAACATTGGTCAGTTCTTTGGTGTTGATCGCGCTTATCTGTTTACCTTCACGGACAACTACCAGTTTATGGCCAACACCCATGAGTGGGTGAATCCTGGCGTCTCGGCGCTGATGGACAGGCAACAGAATGTCTACATTGGGTGTTTTCAATGGTGGCAGCAGCAAATTAGCGGAATGGTGAGTCACAACAAGGTTGTCTTTATACCTGACGCGTCTGAACTGCCTGATATTGCTGACGGGGAGAGGGAGTTGCTGGAACGCCGGGGCGTTTGCTCCATGTTCGCCGTGCCGGTAAAGGTTCGCGGGCGCGTTACCGGTTTTTTCGGGGTGGATTCACTGCGGCAGCGGCGCTGGCGGGAGGATCAGGGTGATCTGTTAATCATTGTTTCCGGGCTGTTGTCCGGTGCCCTGGAGCGCCATAATCTGGAGCAGAAGCTGCTAAGCCAGTCCATCCGTGATCCATTGACAGGACTGCATAACCGCCGTTACCTGATGCCCCGGTTGTATGAAATGCTCGGACGGGCTTCCCGGAACCAGGAAACGTTTGCGGTGGCGATGTTTGACATAGACCATTTCAAGCAGATAAATGATTCCCTGGGACATCTCGCTGGCGATTATGTACTGACCGAGATCGCCGGCATTCTGGAGCAACAAACCCGCGGCATGGATGTGGTTGCTCGTTTTGGTGGTGAAGAATTCGTAGTGGCGTATTCACTGGAACAATCCGACGACGTCGGTCGTATGGTGGCCAGGATCCTGCAAGCGGTTCGGGATCACCACTTCAAGTTCGAAGGTTCCCCCATTGAGGTTACTGTAAGTGCCGGGATAGCGGCAGTCACCGACCTGCCCCAAATACCCTCCAGCCCGGATCCGGTGATTGGCAAGGCGGATCGCTATCTGTATCTGGCGAAACAGGCGGGCAGGGATTGTTTCGTCGATGCATCAGGGACTTATCGTATTTAAGAGGCAAACCTGCGATGGGCATGACGGACAATCTGCTGTCGACTACCCAATGGATTATTACCGCCCTGCTGTTCCTTGTAGTACTGGTGCTGGCCATCCGTCAGGTGGACTGGACAGGTTTCCGCAAGGACAACGCGTTGCAACACTCGTTCTTCGGATCAGCAGTGGTTGTGGCTCTTGTCTGGCAACTGCGTGCGGGTATTTCACCGGGATTATCCATCCACATTTTAGGAATGACCGTCATTACGCTGATGTTGGGGTGGGGGCTGGCGGTGCTGGCTGGCCTTATGGCCCTGCTTTTCACGGTCATCACCGGGCGTGAGCCGCTGATCATGTTTGCTGCCAATGGCCTGGTGACAGTCATGGTGCCAGCGTTGGTCAGTCACGGCATCATGTTGTGGGAGCGACAGCGGAATTTCCGCAATTTCTTTGCCTACATTTTTTTCTGTGGTTTTTTCGGTGCGGGTATCGCTGTGACCTGTGCCGGCCTGGCGATGTGCCTGATACTGTGGACTGCCGGAGCCTATGAATTCCGCGAGCTGGTTCACGAGTACATCCGCTACCTGCCGCTGTTTGCATTGCCGGAAGGCTTTGTAAATGGTGCCATTGTTACCGGTTTGATGGTCTTTCACCCGGATCGCTTAACGACTCTCGAACAGGGGCGTTACCGCTGAAAAAAGCTTGCCGCAGGATTGTCTTTTAAGGCGCCACTGTCTTCGTCCCGGACCTGCCGCTGCCATTGCAGGGTCCAGTCGAGAACGTTGTCGGCTGGCATGGGGCGGGCAATGCCGTAACCCTGAACAAATTTGCAGCCCATCTGCTTCAGGGCATGGGCATGAGCCATGGTTTCAACGCCTTCAGCCAGTACCGGATGGGCAAAGCGCTGGGCAAGGAAGATCACGCTTTCCACAATGGCCCGGTCATTGGTATCTTCCAGCATGTTGAAGACGAAGCTCTGGTCAATCTTGATCATGTCAACCGGGAGGGTTCGCAGGTACGTCAGTGACGAAAAGCCGGTCCCGAAGTCGTCCAGTGCGACTTTCAGGCCCAGGCACCGGCATCGGCTGAGCACGTTGCTGGCTCGTTGTGTGTCTTCCAGGGCAGTCGATTCCAGAACCTCCAGTGTGATCAGGCCGGGGTCGAGATCGGGGTGGAGTCGCAGATAGGTTTCAATGAAATCTGCGAAACTCCGATCCATCAAGTGTTGGGCGCTGATATTGATACTTACTGACAGTGTTGTACCGGCTTCTCTCCAGCGATTGAGCTGATGGATGGCCTCCTTGACGACCCACTGACCCATCGGTACTTCGAGGTGGCTGTTCTCCACAGCGGGCAAAAATGATCCGGGTGCAAGCACGCCCAGTTCCGGGTGATTCCAGCGGATCAGCGCTTCGAAACCGGTAATGGCACCGTCCGGCAGGTGGACCTGAGGCTGGAAATACAGCTCGAATTCTTCATTTTCGAGCGCTCGGGTGATGTCCATCAGCTGCTTTCTGCGTTTGCGGCGATGCTCGTCCAGGTCCGGGTCAAAGAAGTGGAACTGGTTACGGCCTTTCTCCTTGGCCGAATACATGGCCTGGTCTGCGTGACGAATCAACCCCTCGGCATCGCTACTGTCATCCGGGTAACGGGTGATACCCAGGCTGCCAGTCAGGGTGACAGACTCGTCTCCCAATGTCAGTGGATCGCCAACAGTGCCCAGAATGCGCTGAAAGACATGATCGGTGGTCTCACTCTGCAGGAGCAGGACGAATTCGTCGCCCCCTATGCGTGCGACGATATCGCCGCTTCTCAGCGTTCGGGTGAGGCGTTCTGCCAGGGTCTTCAGGGCATCGTCCCCGGCGGCATGGCCGAAACGTTCGTTGATGGTATGGAAGCCGTCCAGGTCCAGATAGCAAACCGACAGTCCCCGACGGAGGCGGTCTGCATGAGATCGTGCCGTTCTTAATCGTTCCTCGAGCAGTTGCCGGTTTGGCAGCCCAGTGAGGACATCATAATTGGCTGCGCGGTCCAGTTCCCTGGCGTGATTCTTGAGCGCGGTAATGTCGGAGAACGCTGCGACATGATAGAACTGTCCGGGTTGGTCCAGATGCACCCGGCTGATAGAGAGCAGCTCTGCATACTCCTCACCGTTTTTACGACGGTTCCAGATTTCGCCACGCCAGTGGTCTGTCTGCTCTATCGTGTGCCACATGGATCGATAGTATTCGGGGGTGTGACGACCGGAGCTGAGTATGGCCGGATTCAGCCCCAGAACCTCGTTCCGGCTGTAACCGGTTATGCGGGAGAACGCAGGATTAACGTCCAGAATACGGTTGTTGTGATCGGTAATCAGAACGGCTTCATGGCTGCGATCAAACACGCTTGCGGCAATTCGCAGGCCACGTTCGCTGTTTTTGCGGTCTGAAATATTGTTCTGAATTGCGATGAAGCCGGGTTTGACTCCTTGCTCAGGTCCGATAGGGAAGCAGTGGATGTGCACCCAGTACGGGGATCCAGAACGGGTATATTGGAGCAGATCCTCTTCAAATGCTGCATTCTCGTACAACTTTTGCCGGATACGATTCACGGTCTGCGGATCGGTATCTTCACCGAAAAGCACATCACCGACTTGCTTCCCTCTGAGCTCTTTGAGCGCATAGCCTGTGTGCTTCTCAAAACTCGGGTTGACCCATTCGAAACACCCCGCTTCATCGGTGATCATTACCATGTTCGGGGTATAAGCGGCCAGCAGAGCCAGCCTGGGGTCGCGGGTGTCGACGATATTCTGGTCATGGGAGGGCATATCAGGCATAGGGGCACACTTGCGAGCGTTATTTGATAGTGCCAAGAATATAGAAAACCCGCTTCGGTTTCGAAGCGGGTTTTCTACTTACAGCGGTCGGGAGACCCCGAGAGCGCGTTGGTTAACGAACCCCGGCCCGGCGCAGTGCCGCGGGCGTGAATTCGTTGGAACGGGCTTTCACGCCAAAGGTGTATGGATCGTCTTCCTCGTTGGTCAGACCCATGACCAGGTAGCGGCCGGAAAGCAGGTCGTACAGGGTTTCCGCAGCGTAGCTGGGGACGCCGATATCGTATCCCTGAACCATGTGCGCCTCGGCTACGCGCCAGAGCTGGCTTCGCCCGTCGTAGTGGTCAACCACGGCGATTTGCCAGGAATCCTCGTCCACGTAGAAATCGCGCTGGGCGTAAATGTGACGCTCGCCGTCCTTCAGGGTGGCGCGCACATGCCAGACGCGATGCAGTTCGTAGCGAGTCAGCTCCGGGTTGATGTGGCCTGGCTGGACGATGTCATCGTAGCTCAGACTTTGATCGCCGAGTCTGTAGGAGTTGTACGGAATATACATTTCCTTTTTACCAACCAGCTCCCAGTTGTAGCGGTCCGGTGCACCGTTATAGAGGTCAAGGTTGTCGGTGGTACGTTGGCCATCGGCCGCGGTACCTGGCCCGTCATAGGCCACCTGCGGGGCCCGGCGAACACGACGTTGGCCAGAGTTATACAGCCAGGCGCGGCGTGCTTCCTTGACCTGGTCCAGGGTCTCGTGAACCAGCAGTACGTTACCAGCCAGGCGCGATGGTGCAGTGATGACCTGCTTGAAGTAAAACAGCACGTTGTCGTCCATGCCCGGCTCATAGTCCGCCAGCGCCACGCGGTCGGTCAGATGTTCGGTAAATTTGACCGGGCTGAAGTCACCATTTGGCTGCGGGGTTACCTGGACAACATTACGGACAATGGAGCCACCGCGGTAACGGGTAATGTGGTTGAAAATAACCTCGACCCCTTTCTTGGGAATGGGGAAGGGCACACCGGTTTCATAGTCTTGCAGGCCATTGCCGTCCGCGGTCAGGGATACCGAGGTGGCGTTTTCTGCCGTTTTTTCCAGGATGAAATCCGGATAGGCACCGGTACGTCGGGTCTGGTAGACCGGAATGAAATAGTCGTCGTAGGCCTTGATAGTAGCCACCTGACCCGGAGAGAGCCGGTCCTTGTACTCGTCCACGTTGCTCTGGTCGATGACGAACAGGCGCTCGTCTTCCGGGAACGGATCCGGGTAGATACCTTGCTGTGGCTGCTCTACCGGAGGTGATGTCAGTCCGCCAGTCCATGCGGGAATTTCATCTCCGTTACCGGCCTTTTCGGCGCCGATAGGTGTGAGTTCATTGCCAAGTTTCGCTGCTTCCTCTGCGGAGACAGCCGCGAGGGCTGCTCCGGAAGAAAACATCGAGATGGCGATGGCGCTACCGATGAGGTGTTTTTTGTATGCGTTCACAAGTGTCTCCTTTGTGATTGTCGTTTATGAATCAGAATGAGTAGGAAATACTGGCTGAAACGAAATCCCGGTCTGAAATGACGTTGTAGTCACCACCGAAATAGTTCGTGTAACTGATCGAGCCGGAGTATTTGTTCTGGTAGTTGGCATCCAGGCCGAGACTGACCGATTTGTTGCCTTCATTGAAGTTACCGCCCGGGTCCGGGGCAAAGCCCTTGACGTCGTGGGTGATGAACAGCTTTGGCAACAGGTTGATACCGGCAAAGGCGTTGGAGTAATCCAGGGCGAACAATGCGCGATAACCCCAGGAAAAAGAGGTGGTGAAACCGTCCGAGCCACAGTTGGTGGGGTTGATGTTCAGCCTGGTTGTCTCGTCACCCGGGCCTTCACTACAGAAGTCGCCGGAGAAGGAGTCGCCATCCAACGGTACCGGGCCTACCCCGTAAATGCCGGACCGACCATAGCGAGCTTCACTCTTGTCGGGCAGGTCGTGCACGTAGGTGGCGCCAAGCTCGGCTACGATGATAAACCGCCCTGCACCGAGCACCCTGTCGATGAAGTGGATCAGGGTGGCCTGGACCTGGGACACGTCGTAGTTGTCATAACCATCAATTGCCTTGCCGGCGTAATTGAAGCCGGGGTTGTCGTCCTGGACACGCTGCTCCAGCTTGCTGATGACCTGACCGTCCGGGCCGCGCTGTTGCAGGCCGCCGTAAATCAGCTCAAAGGTATTCCACTGGATGGGCATGTTGGGACGGAAGCTGTATTCCGCGCCCAGTGAGGTGCCGGTCGGCAGGGTGGTGTTGATGCTGATGCCGTAGAGGTCGATACCCTTGGGGTAATCAATGAAATAGCTCGGGAACCGGGTAAACGGTTCGTTGGGATCATTGATCTGGGTTGCTGTCGGGCTTTCCGGGTTGTTGACCACACCGCTGATGTAGGGCAGGCGGCTATGGTAGCGGATGTAGTAGAAACCCAGTTCGGAATCGAGGGCCGGTACGAACCAGCGAACGGCAGCACCGAACTGGTCCTTGTCGCCGGGCTCTTTGTCTCCGCGGCGAGGTGCAATAAAGCCTTCCTCGAACGCTTGGGCATCGGGTACCTGGCCTGCGAGCAGTACTGGTCCACAGCCATCGGCTGCTACGTCGGCAGAGGAGAAGAAGGTGCCGCAGTCATCAATCTTGAACGGTTCCCACTCGGTCTGGACGTAGGCTTCGAGGTTGATCTCGGGCGTTATGCCAACGGAGGTATACAGCATATTGACTGGCAGCAGAACGTCTTTCAGCTCTGCGCCCGGGGCCCGGAAGGCTGGCACGTCAATGGGGTTGGTGGCGTTGATGCCGCCGAGGATGAACGTGCTCTCGCCCCAGCTCACCACCTGTCGGCCATAGCGCACTGAGATTGGCGTGTTGCCTGCGTACCAGTCGGTAAAGATGTAGGCATCCAGCAGGTCAGCACCTGAAGCATTGTCTTTTGCTTCCGGGTTGAGTTTGCGCTGTTGGCCCACCGGGTCCACCGCCCGCTCGTTATCCTTGAGCTCGAAATCGTAGTAATAGCTGCCGCGCACCAGGGCACCGATGCGGGTCAAATAGTCACTGTCGGGACTGTAGTCCAGAAACAGCTCGGATCGGCCACGGAGGATTTGCGAGTACGGGTCGCCTTTATCGAAGTTCAGGTTGCCGTCATCAAAGTTGTTGGATGAGGCGCCCGTGTCACTGTAGGCGAACTCGGGGCCCAGGTTACCCTGGGAGATTAGATCCGGGTCCTGGTCTTCCAGCCGGATGCCAATGCCGGCGGTCAGTGTTGTGCTGAAAGAGGCGTCTATGCCGTAGACATCGAAGTCGATGGCAAACGCCGGGGCCGATGCCATCATCGACAGTGCAGCTGTCGCCAGCGACAGTTTTGTTCGGTTAAACCTTGAAGTATTTATTGTTGTCATTGCTACTGCTCCAATTCTTTTATTCTTGGGGACCCGCAACAGCAACGTTGCGAGTCCCGGAGTAGACGTTTCAGTGTTGCCGGTTACAGCAGGCCTCCGAGGAGTCCGCCGTCGTCTTCGCCGTCATCACCGGAGCCGTCACCGTCATCAGGCTCGGCACCACCGTCTGTGGACCCGTCACACTCAGCATCCCCAGGGCTATTGCCAACGTCTTTGACCACGCAGTCGTTGTTAACGTCTACCGTAAATGCTGTGCTTGCATCGATACGGCTGCGGAACAGAGCTACGAGCTGCGCGGTCATTTCATCAAACACCGCTCTGGAACTGAACGCATCGGCGCCCTTCTGCCCTGCGGAAATAGGGTTGCCGTGTGAGCCTTCCAGATAGCGGGTGATGACGGGGCGGGTACCGTCATCGGTGCCATCTCCGTTATCAATGCTGACGGCACCCATAAAGCGTGCAACGGGGTCGGTGCCGGCAAGAGGTGCAGGTTCACTGTTGATTTCGAAACCGATGTCGGTCACCAGTTGCAAGGGCCCCATGTCGTACAGCTGGTCATCGGCTGCGTTGGGGATGGTGCCGTCGGATGGGCGATCAGCATCGCCTTCGATCCCCACGATGGAGGTCAACAAGGTGGCTTCATTACCGCTTTCCTGGAACAACGGAGCGAATGCCACCGGATCCGTGGAATCCAGCAGCGCCTGGAACACGTTGAAGTAGATGTTCAGTTCGGTCCGGCCCTGGGCCAGTAGGCCACCAGACGCTGCGTCAAGGGCTGGCAGCAGAGCCGGGGCAATGGTCTCGCGGGAGTTTTCCGCCAGACGTGTGAACTGACCGCCAGTGTTGAACATGACTGACGCCAGGATCGGGTTCAGATCCGGGTTATCCTGTGCTGCCAGGTTATTTATCACCGGATAGGGCACGCCGCCCATACCACTCAGAGAATGGCTGATGAAATACACCCGGTCGGTGTTCATGGTAATGCCGTTAGCGCAGTCACCATTGGTCTGGCACTGGTTGATAGCCTCTTCAATGGCCGGTAGCAGGGCGTTGATATTCAGGAGATCCAATACGCCCTGACGCATATTGTCCCGGGTATTGGCGTAGTTGGTGAAGTTCAGGAACAGGCTGCCGGATTCGGGGTTAGCCACCTGATCCCGGGTCACTGCCTGCATGGCATCATTGGCAGTGAAGTCGAAATGCCGTTCGGTGGCATCCTCGGAGGCGCCTGGCTGCTGGGAAATCTCCACCATGCCGGGAGTGGTTTCCGGATCGCTCTCGTCCCGGGCGCTGGTGGCAGCTTCGCCGAATACGCCGTTCAGAGGCATGTCGATGCCCACAGTGATGAAGCAATTGTCACTGTTAGAGGGAGTATCTCCGTCCGCGAGACAGAGCAGTGCCGCCGCTGTCGCCATGGGCAGGGTCGCGGATCGATCCTGAGTGGCAGCGTGCTGATAGATAATGACAGGGTATCCACCGGCTGGCGGGGTGCCAAAGTCCTCGTCTGGTGTGCCGACGATAATAGGGATTTTGGTATCGGCCTGTTTCTGTATGAACGGGAATCGGTAAGTCACCCGGTCGGATTTCGCCTGAGGTAGATCAGGGTTTGCGCTGAAATCGGCCGGGAGCCAGGAGCCAGTCTGAAGCGGGCTGCCATCGGTACCTTCCGGAAGTTGCTGATAATAGGGGAGCGTGATCTCACCCTCGTAAATCTGAACGTCAACGTTCAGTTCGGTAATGATAAGGTCGGCGGCCTGTTGCCCGAACGCCGGGTTCACTTCCCGTCCGTCTTTCTGGCTGAAGAAGCGCACCGGAGAGGGCTCGCCGGAAGCCGGATCATAAGCCGCCGGAATATCCAGGATAGTCGAGGCATCAGCGGCGAGCTGATCCGCCCGGGCGGAGACATCGACCACATCTTCTACAGCCTGAGTGGCAGTATCCTGCAGGATAAAGGCCAAGCGGCGGTCGTCGTCCTCGGCGGCGACCAGGTCACCATAGAGTACGGCCATGCCGCTTTCATTGGCTTCGGTCAGGATGGTCGCAAGCTCGGCATCGAACAAACGATAGGTTTCGTCGGTAAGCAACTCGAAAATACGGGAGTTGATCTGCTGCTGTTCGTCAGTTGCGCCGCTGATCGGCTGGTCGGAGAGGTTGAAATCTCCTGCGATCAACGCATTCAGGGTGGTTTGCTTGCGATCGGTGAGCAGGTGGTTGCGGAACCAGGCAGCTGGTGCGGCATTGGCCAGGAGCACGTCTTCCACCGCTGTGGTGGTGAAGCTGATGGCGAAAGTGACGTCGTCGAACGTGGGAATGCCCGCAGCACTCCGACCCAGGTCGCTGAGCGCCTCGCGTTTGAAATCAAAGAAGTCGGAGCCAAAGGCGCGCGCCGGCAGCATGGAATCGCGGAATGGCTGCAGCGCCGGATTGCTGAGAACGAATTCCGGGTTGGAGGCGGTTTCGAAACGCAGCTCCTGAACCAGCGGCTCGCCGTCCTTGTCCACGATGTCGTTGCTCAGTACCACTGCGTATTTGGTTTTCGGCTTCAGCGGTTTGACTGGCAAAACCCGAATGGCATTGTTGGCTGAACCGCCGGCGGCATCGGCAGGGCCGTCCGCGTCAACGGTAATAATCTCGATGCGGAAGCGCTGCTCCAGCAGCTCCTGGTAGAGTGCATCGGCGCCTGCCGTATTGCCCTGTTCCTCCAGGCGCTTGGCGTGGCGATACTTCTCGGCGTCTACGATGCCGCCCACTTCACGCTGTTGCTGGAAGATGCTGTCGCCTGTGGGGTACTCGATTTCCAGCACGAATACATTCTGGTCCGGGTTAGGAACCACTTCGCCGTCTATGTCAACAAAGGCGCGGGCGTCCAGTGTCTGGTTCGGGTCCAGGCTGTCACTGATTTTGACGTCAAACGGCGCCAGGATGGAATTGCCGTCGACAAAGCCAAGGCCGGTGGTGACCGGGTTGGCGGGATCGGTACCGTTCAGCATGGTACCGTCGTTTTCAGGGTTCAGGAAAAACAGCGGATCACTGGGCAGCGGGAACGCGGTGTCCAGTGGTCGGAAAATGGGTTTGGTGCCGTCGCTAGGGTGATTGGGGTTGTCGATCTCGTAGATCGGATTGGCGTTTTTACTGGTCTGGCCGCCACTGTCGAGGCATCCCGCAAGCGCGGTACTTCCTGCAACAACCGCCAGGAGCGATGTTTTTTTAATATTGACCATGTCTGTCTGTACCTTTCCGATTGTTATTGTCGTGGGGGTCTGTCGACCCTTGCTAGACTAAACGACTGTTTGAAAGGAAAGGTTCCAAAAAAAAGTCAATAGGATTTTTGTAGTGGGTGTCGCCTGCCTCGTTGCTGGGATGGGCTGGTTAACCGCGCCATCGGGAACGTTTCTGGAGTTTCCGCTGTAGGGTCCGGCGGTGCATATTTAGCGCCCGTGCGGTAGCCGACACGTTACCCTCGTGTTCATTCAGAACCCGCTGAATATGGTCCCACTCCATTTCCTCAACCGTGGGTGGTTCAGGTCGTAAATCGGGTGTGTGGTCGGGGTTGTCGAATGCAGCAATCAACTGGCTGGCGGTTACCGGTTTGCACAGGTAATTCACGGCTCCCCGTCTCATGGCGTCTACGGCGGTAGCAATGCTTCCATACCCGGTAAGAATCAGAATCTCCAGATCCGGATTCTCAGACAGCAGGACGGGTAACAACTGCAGCCCGCTTTCACCCGCGAGATTCAGGTCGAGTACACATCGTTGGGGTTGACCTTCCTGCAGCTTCGCCAGTGCGTCAGCGCCATTGGTGGCAACACCGCTATCGATTCCATGACGGGCCAGTGATCGCTGCAGGACGGTCAGGAAGGCTTCGTCATCGTCAATCAGTAGCCAGCGTGTTTCAGTTCTCATACCTCACCTCAGGCAAAGCTATGATCATAGTGGTCCCCTTATCTGAGGCGTGGGCGCGCAGCTGGCCACCAAGGCGCTGAATGGTGGTGTTGGACAGAAAAAGACCAACCCCCAGGCCGTTCGGAGACACCACAACGTCGCTGCCCGGCTCGGGATGCAGGGCATTCTCGAACCCGCCGCCACGATCTTCCACCACGACTTCCAGCATTCCCTGACCGGTTGTGCGGGCGCTAACCGATACCCATGACGGACTGGCAGTCAGGGCATTGGCAAGCAGGTTGAGAACCGCCTGATCCAGAGTGGCATCCACGGTGACGCGGCCATCGGGCCAAGGCAGCCGCCACTGAACAGATGAGGCCGGCCACAGCAGTGTGGCCGACTCCCGCAGTCGATTGAGCCAGTCATTAATGGTCATCGTTTGCCTTTCTTCCGCCCTGGCCTGGCTGGCAGCGGCAGACAGCTGCTGAAGGTGTCCGGCACACAAACCCAATTGTTGTTCCAACATTTGCAGGTCCTGCTGCCGGGCTACAGGGTCACTGGACTGTTTGAGTTCTTCGATCAGCAAACTCATGGTGTTGAAGGGCGTGCCCAGCCGGTGGGCAACGGACGCCGCTGACAACCCAAGGGCAATGATCTGTTCATCCCGCAACCGGCGTTCGCGCACCTCGGCCAGTCTGGCCTGTTGCTGGTGCAGGCGGCGGGCCAGGTTGCCAACCACCAGTAGCAGGATGCCCGCGGTTACGGTAAACGTGACCCACATGCCGACCAGGTGGATCTGGGCCAGATTGCTTCCGGCATGGTCGTGCAGCACGGGCGTGTGCCAGAGCACCAGGGAGGTGTAAACCAGAATGCCGCACAGGGTGAGTGCGATGCTCGGGCGCAGGGGGACCAGAATAATGGCGACGGCAATGGGAAGCAGCAATAACGATGTGAGCGGGTTGGTGTAGCCGCCAGTCAGATAGAGCCAGCCGCCAATCTGCAGCAGATCCAATGCAAGGGAAGCGCTGATGGGACCGGTAGACGCCGGTGGTTTCCGGGTAAGCCACAGCCAGCCGAATGTCGCCATAACGGCGTAAACCAGACACAGGATAACGGCTTCGCCACGGTGCGAGAGTGTGACTACGGTTTCGGCGACTGCAATGGCAATCAGCTGAATGGCCGCAATAGTCAGCCGCATGCCCAGCAGGTAACGGGCAGCCTGTTGAAAACCGGTCTGTGAGTGGGTGAGCCATTCCATAGCCGGCATTCTAGCGGTTTTTCAAGGTGGGTACTGCGGGAATACCTCCCGAGAGATGCGGCATTTGGTCTCAGGCGCCTGGTTTTTTGTCCATACTCAATGTCATGGCAGAGACTGCCTGTTAAAATCTGGTAAAAGCGGAATAACCATATAACATTTTGCGAGGTTGGCATGCGCCATAACGGTCGCCTTTTCGTCGCTCTGTTACTCATGGTGCCTGCGCTGGCAGTCACACAACCTGGGTTTGAAAGGGTCGAGCGGCGTTCATTCCACGAAACCCTTCATCTCGATGGCGTTATTGAAGCCGTTCAGCAGAGCACAGTCTCCGCCCAGACCAGCGGTACTGTGCAGAGTCTTCCATTTGATGTTGACGACTCCGTTGCCGCTGGTGAACTCATTGTTCAGCTGGAGGACAGTGAGCAGCGTTCCCGGCTGCGTCAAGCCCAGGCAGGGCTGGAAGAGGCTGAAGCGGCATTGGCGGATGCGAGGCAGCGGTTTGAGCGTATCGAAGCGGTTCACGAGCGGGGGTTGGTATCCCGTCAGGAGTTCGATCAGGCTCGGAATAATCTGGCTGCGGCCCGCGCGAGGGTGGAGCGAGCCAAAGGTGCGGTTTCCGAGGCCCAGGAACAGTTGTCCTATACCCGTGTGGTGGCCCCTTACGGCGGCATTCTCACTGAGCGCCACGTGGAGGTGGGGGAATCGGTAAATCCTGGCCAGCCCCTCCTCAGCGGGCTCTCTCTGGAGCAGCTTCGGATTGTGGTGGACCTGCCCCAGAAGTACGCCGAACTGGCACGCACCGAGCGTCAGGCAAAGGTCACGCTTGCCGATGGCCGGGTGCTGGAAACCGGTGAGATGACGTTCTATCCCTATGCAGATCCGCAAACCCACACCTTTCGATTGCGGATGCGCCTCAGTGAACCCAATGGCTCCCTGTTCCCCGGCATGCTGGTCAAGGTCGGTGTGCCGGTTGCCAGCCGCGAGGCTCTCTGGGTGCCGGCCAGCAGCCTGATTCAGCGCAGCGAGCTGAGGGCCGTGTTTGTGCTGGACGATCAGGACCAGCCCCGGCTGCGGCAGGTACGCACCGGAGTCAGGGACAATGGCTGGCTTGAGATCCTCGCCGGCCTCAGTGAAGGCGAACGGGTGGTCACCAATCCCTCCGAGCTGGTGGGCAGTGATCGCCTGAATCCGGTCAATAAAAGCGGCGAGGAGTCGAGCCAGTGAGCCGGGAACTGCCGCCCGTTGGCCCATCCGGTGCGATAGCCCGGGTTTTCCAGAACAATCACCTCACGCCATTGCTCGCCATTCTGGCGATCATTCTGGGCGTGCTGGCCGTGGTGGTCACCCCGAAAGAGG
>JAKLLS010000060.1 GCA_022014155.1 Marinobacter sp.
TGGTGCTGAAGTTGCTCAGATAGACCAGGGATTTATCGGCGAGGGATTGCTTGAGCTCCGGTTCGGTGGTCATCAGCTCGTACATGGCCCGCATGCCAACCCAGGGGTCGGAGTATTCGAGGGGGATATCACCAATACCGAGCGCCTTGAGCTCCTGCGGTTCGTAGGAAGACAACACAGTGCCCAAATCGGCGCTACCGGCGGACACACCATCCATCGTGGCGGCCAATTTCAGCAGGGCGCCGCCCCAGTGGATATCAACCTTGAGTTCACCGGAGGACAGCCGTTCGACTTCATCGGCAAAGAACTGGACCGCGGCCGCGCGGGTGCCACGATTAGGCCCCCCCTCTGCGTACCGGAGCGTGATGTCTGCAGAGACTTGAGCGACACCAGCGAAAGTAAGAACTGATGCCACCATGAGTGACTTGATTGTAGATCTCATTACATTGCTTCCCTATAGGGGTATTTGTTTTTGTTGGATTCAGCAACAGCAGCTGATTACCACAGCCCCAAACTAGCACCGGAAAGCAATATCAACAACGACCCATATTTTATAGAAACTATACAACAAATATATATCGAAAAGCGGTCAATCAACCGGCACGCCCTCTTCCCTTTCACCACCAAGCACATACCGAAACGTTCCCTGCCCCGTCGCCACCAATCCCTCATCAGAGCTGATTTTTGCCTCAACAAAAAACATTTTCCGGCCACGGCTGACCAGATTAGCTTCAACCCGTAAGCGCCCTTTTTGTACGGGACTGATGAAGTGGGTGTTCATGGAAACCGTAATACAGCGACGCACGTTACCGGGCACAACACAGTAGGTCCCGCACAACCCCGCAGCGCTGTCCAGCAGAGACATGAACACGCCCCCATGGACAAAGCCGTTGCGGTTCAGGTGCTGCTCCGTCATTTCGACGTGCAGTACCGCATGGTTGGGACGCCATTCGGTTACCGTAAAGCCAAGCACTTCGCGGAAACCGCTCATGTTATCCGCTTCAGATTCCAGATTCTGGTTGTTCGTCATGTTCATCAGCACACCTATCAGTCAGGGCCTTTTCGAGGACCGGATATTTCATCCTTTTATATACATTTAGGGATTCTTATAGTGTTGGCAAATAGTATCTAGCCCTCGGGGATATGCACAAAATTCTTCTTCCGCCCCACCGCTGCATTGCGGTTTCATAGTCAATAGGATTTAGGCAGACCAAGAACCTGCTCAGCAATGTAACAAAGAATCAACTGGGGACTGACCGGCGCAATCCGCGGAATCATCACTTCGCGCATCAGCCTTTCGACATGAAACTCTTTGGCATACCCCATTCCACCATGGGTCATAACCGCTTGCGTGCAGGTTTTAAACGCCGCCTCGGCTGCCAGATATTTAGCAGCGTTGGCCTGAGCCCCACAATCCTGGCCGCTGTCATAACGCGCCGCCGCATTCAGGCAGGTATAAAAGGCGGCTTCCAGTTCCATCCAGTTTACCGCCAGCGGGTGCTGGATCGATTGGTTCTGACCTATGGGCCTGCCAAAAACAACACGATCCCTGGCGTATTTCACCGCTCGATCCAGGGCATTGCGACCGATACCGATAGCCTCAGCTGCAATCAGAATTCGCTCAGGATTCAAGCTATGCAACAGATATCGGAAGCCCTTGCCTTCCTCTCCGATCAGGTCTTCCTTCGGCACCGGCAAGCCATCAATAAAAGTCTCATTGGAATCAACCGCCTTACGCCCCATTTTCTCAATCTCGACCACATCCACGTACTCACGATTCAGGTCCGTAAAGAACAGCGATAAACCGTCGGTTGAGCGCTTACATTGCTCCACAGGGGTGGTACGGGCCAATAACATAATCTTGTCGGCGTGCTGGGCAGTCGATGTCCATACTTTCTTCCCATGGACAATATAATGATCACCTGCGAGCTCTGCGCGGGTAGTGATACTTCCCGTGTCCAAGCCAGCATCGGGCTCAGTGATACCGAAGCAGGTCTTTTCCTTGCCCTGAATCAACGGCGGTAGCCAGCGTTGTTTTTGTTCCTCTGTGCCATACACGACAATCGGATGTGGCCCGAAAATATTGATATGAAGTGCCGACGCAGCAGTCATACCACCACCGGAGTTAGCCACTTCCATCATCATGATAGCCGCCTCGGCAACCCCCAGATCGGCCCCTCCATAGGCTTCGGGCATGGCCACCCCCAGCCAGCCGTTAGCCGCCATGACCTGGTAGAACGCCTCAGGAAACTCACCGGTTCTATCCGTCTCCAGCCAATAGTCATCATCAAACGAATTGATAATCTTGCGGACACTCTCCTGAATGGCCTGTTGTTCTTCCGTCAATGAGAAGTCCATGTACCAGCCTCCAAATCGATCGTTACAATAATCGGATCAGTGTCGAGGGCAGCCACAAGGCTGCCGCCCGGAATACCCTTCAGATCCCTCGGGCTAGCGCTCCCAAGGATAACCCAGCCTATTCTTCTCCGTTTCATATTTGGCAACGAGGGTCATGTACTCGTCCCAGATTGACTGGCCGTCCACACCTGACTGATTCATGGTATCAATCCAGCCCTGCACGTATTTGGCAGAGCCATCAACCAACTTCTGGCGTTCGGAGTCCGCCATGGTCGACACCGGTACTTTTCTGCCGATATCACCGCTTGTCAGACCGTCTGCCACCAGCGTCATTTCTTCAACCTGCAATCGCGCAAAGTAATCGATGGATTTTGATCCCGCCTGCTTCAATGCCTGCTGCTGATTCTCCGAGAGATCGCCCCACACATCCCGGTTGATCATCATCGCAAAGCCCGCAATTTGCCCCCAGTTGGCAAGGGACACGTGATCAATGACCTCAAACGTTTTCAGTGCACGGATCGTGTATAGATAGCTCGCGCTGCAGTCCACCAGACCGGTGTCCAGCCCCTGATATATTTCGCCCGCTGTGACACTGACAATGTCAGCACCCAGGTCCTTCAACACTTTGCTATATATGGCGACAGCACGAATTTTTTTACCACTGATATCCTCAACCGTTTCAATCCGGTTATCTCCCGCGCATTCAAACTGGACCCCGCTGCTCGAGAACCCCGTCAAATAGAGCAGGTTCTCTTCAGCCAACATTCTCTGCAAGTCATCATTGGTGGTCATCAACTCGTACATGGAACGCATGCCTACCCATGGGTCCGCTGACTGATGGGGGATATCACCAATCGCAAGCGCCTTGAGCTTGGTTGGCGAATAGACGGCGAGCACGGATCCAAGATCCGCAGTACCCACGGATACGCCTTCGGGCACGGTTTTATAGTCAAGGAGCGCGCCGCCCCAGTGGATATCAAAGTCCAACTCACCACCACTGAGCTCTCTGGCATCCGACATAAAATGTTCTAGCGCCTGTGCACGTGTTCCCCGGTTTGGCCCACCTTCCGCGAATCTCAGCGTGGTCGCCGCCGACACCGAGGCGGATAGAAACATGGCCAAAAGACAGACCGGGATTCTTACTTTTATCATCTCAGTACCTCTTATTTTGTTCTTGTGAAACTCAAAGCTAACACCGGACCCATAGCCGCACATTTATCATTTATCTATACATTCCATGCCCATCAGGTATGACAAAGTCGGCCAATTCTGGCTTATGCTTGGCCACTCCAAACACAACAAACACATTGAGGGCCCCATGCCAGACCTGTTAATCGACATGACCGACAATGTTCTGGTCCTCACCCTGAACCGCCCTGAAAAACTGAATGCCCTGAGCCCCGATATGCGCACTGGGTTGCTTAACGCCCTTCAGGAACAGACCGATGACCTGTCGTGCCGGGCAGTCCTGATCAAGGCCAATGGCAGGGGCTTCTGTACCGGTGCGGACGTCCAGCCGGATCAAATCCTTCAACGACGCAAACACATAGGCGATGAAGTGGAAGCTGGCATTAACCGGATCATTCGTTTGATCACCAACCTTCCGGTACCGGTCATTGCGGCAGTGAATGGGCCAGCAGCGGGGGCCGGTGTCAGCCTTGCCCTGGCGGCAGACCTGATGCTGGTTAACCGGGACGCACGCTTTCATCTGTCGTTCGCCCGGATTGGTGCCGTCATGGACGGTGGCAGCTCCTGGTTTCTGACCCGTACCATCGGTGCCCGGCGAACAGCTTCCCTGGCCCTCTCAGGGGGTAACTTCAACGCTGAACAGGCGCTGGACTGGGGGCTGGCCCATCAGGTGGTGGAGAATGACGAGCTGTCTGATACCGCTACCGCCCTGGCCGAGGAACTGGCGGCAGGCCCGACCACGGCACTTGGTCTGATCAAGCGGGAAATCGCGCAGGCCCAGACCCAGGATCTGGACACCACACTGACCTTCGAGGCCAGGTGTCAGCAGACTGCGTTCAATACAGATGACTTTGCCGAGGGCATTGGCGCGCACCATCAGAAACGGAAGCCGGCATTCTCAGGACAATGACCATCGACATCGGAACAGTCCCCATGGGGCTGTTCCGATGCTCCAGGACCTGTATCTATATCTTCCTGCCAACCTGCTGCCAGTATTTATCACGCAGGCGACGTTTGAATATCTTGCCGGAATCTTCCCGGGGCAGGTCTGAGCCGATCTCAATGGTTTTGGGCACCTTGAAGCCCGCCAGATGCTCGCGGAGGTAGACCTTGACCTCGTCCACACAGATGCCGTTAGCGCCTTCGGCTTCAACCACGGCCATCACCGATTCGCCAAACTCTTCATCGGGAATCCCGAAGACCGCGCAATCCTTGATCCCGGGGTAGTTGTGCAGCACCGATTCGATTTCCGCGGGATAGATGTTCACACCACCGGAGATCACCATATCTTTGACCCGGTCGGCAATAAACAGGAAACCATCCTCATCCAGATAGCCCATGTCCCCCGAGGTGATGAAGCCATCCCGGTCAATTTCCGCTCGGGCTTCAGGTTTGCCGTGATAGGTGAAATCCAGCAACGGAAACCGGGAGTAGATTTCCCCCACGGTATTGGGCGGCAGGCAGTTGCCCCCTTCGTCCAGTATGCGGATTTCCGCCTCCGGGACCGTCTTGCCCACGCTGCCCGGTTTCGCGAGCGCCTGTTCAGAGTTACAGGCAACAACCGCACTGGATTCGGTGGAACCATAGAATTCGTTGATCACTGGCCCGAACCACTCGATCATCCTGCGTTTCACGTCCGCCGGACAGGGCGCCGCCGCGTGAATAATGAACTCCAGGGAGGAGAGGTCATACTGGTTGCGCACCGCTTCCGGCAGTTTCAGCATGCGAATGAACATGATGGGGACCATAATGCCCGCCGTCAGCTTGTACTCTTCTATCAGCTGCAACACGCCCTCGGCATCGAAACGGGGAACGATCACCAACAGGTCACTGATCTTTGAAGCCTGCATGCTGTAGCCGTTCGGTGCGCTGTGATAGAGCGGACCGGGCACCATGCAGCGTGCCCCGGGCGCACAGCCGTAGACCCTGGAGCGGAAGTCACGCATTTGCGCCGCGCCTTCTTTATCCAGCGTAACACGACGCACGCCCTTGGGATGCCCGGTTGTGCCCGAGGTATACAGCATGGATGAAGGTCCGGTTTCGGCCGGTTCTGCGATGGGCTCCTCAGCGCCCAGCCAGCTCTGCCAGTCAGTCTCGCCTTCCGGCACCGTGCACAGGTCCTGATCCAGATCAAATGCTGCCCGGATATCCTCAGGTGTTTCCACCACCAGGCACTGCACATCGCGGGGGATGGCCTGATGAATCCGGCGCCACAGGTCAGCATGGATCACCATCACCCTGGCACCGCAATCCTTGAGGATATATTCCAGCTCTTCCCCGGCCAGATGCCAGTTGATAGGAACGCCATAGGCCCCGACATAGTTCGCTGCATGGTTGGCGGTCAGGAAGGGAATATCATTACGCATGAAGATGCCGACACAATCGCCCGGCTGCACGCCCATGCGTTTGAAACCGTTCGCTGCCTGACGGATGTTGTACTGGAATTCTTCATGGGTCAGGTGCCTGCTGCCGCAGACAATGCCTTTGAACGACGCCTTATCGATTGTTGTATTTGTCACTGCGTGTCTCCTGTGAACTTCCTCACTCCCCTTACCAGACTCAGCGGCCGGTAAACTTCGGGGGTCTCTTTTCGTTGAATGCCCTGACACCCTCGACCCAGTCCTCGGCCATGGCGCTGTCGCCGAAGGTTTCGGCCTCCGACTGCAGCTGTTCTTCCAGAGAGTTGTCCGACGACTCAAGGATCAGCTTTTTGATATTGCCGTAGGCCTTGGTGGGCCCCTTGGCCAGACGCTCTGCCAGGGTCCGGGTTTCGGATTGCAACTCTTCAGTCGCAACCACCCGGTTGATCAACCCCATGTCCAGGGCCTGCCCGGCGGTAAACCGATCCCCGAGCAGTGCGATTTCCATTGCTCTCTTGGTGCCGACCAGACGCGGTAAATAGTAGGAGGCGCCACCATCCGGGCTGCTGGCGATGTGGGAATAGGCCAGAGTAAAGAACGCATCCTCGGCCGCCACCACCAGATCACAGCACAGCGCCAGGCTGACCCCGGCGCCGGCCGCCGCCCCGCGAACGCTGGCAATAATGGGTTTGCGCAAGCGCCGCATGGTGTACATGATTGTGTTGAGACCGTGAATGCGATTCACAAAGGTCAGTCGACGCTGCTGCGGCGTGAGCTCGGTGAACTCCATGAACGATTTCACATCGCCACCGGCCAGGAAGTGTTCACCGGCTCCCCTGAGAACCACGCAACGTACATTGTCGTCAGCCTCCAGAGCCTGGAGCGTCTCAAGCAGTTTCTGCCGCATCTCTATCGAAAGCGCATTGCGGGCTTCCGGGCGATTCATTGTCAGATAGGCAACGTTGTTTTCTACTTCATAGAGTAAATGGGTCATTTTTATCGTCCTCCTGAATAGGCTGTCCCGGTTCGATGGATCATCAACCGCACGCCGACTGTGCCCGCATCTCGTCAAGTTGTTCAGAGCTGAACCCTACTTCGGTCAGTACCGCATCGGTATCGGAACCGTAGGGCCGAGCTTCATGCCTGACAGCAGGCTCCGTGCGACTGAACCTGGGCGCTGGTGCCGGCTGCTTGATACCGCCCACATCCACATAGGTCTGCCGCGCCAGGTTGTGGGGATGATGCTGCGCTTCCTTCAGGTCGAGGACCGGAGCGAAGCAGATATCCGTCCCTTCCATCAGCTCACACCATTCATCCCGGGTTTTCTGCAGGAACACCTCCGCAATCGCCTGCTTGAGCTCGGGCCAGCGCGACTGGTCCATCTGTTGCCCGAACTGCTCGCGCGGCAGGTTGGCCACCTCAAGCAGCTGATTGTAGAACTGGGGTTCGATGGAGCCGATCGAGATGTATTTTCCGTCGCGGGTTTCATAGGTGTCGTAAAAGTGGGCGCCACCATCAAGACGGTTAGTGCCTCGCTCAAGGGAGTGGCGCCCCATCTCATAGGCCGTATTGAACATCGACATCAACACGGCTGATCCGTCGGTCATGGCGGCGTCGACGACCTGGCCCTTACCCGAGGTCCTGGTTTCAAGTATCCCCGACACGATGCCCAGTGCCAGGAACATGCCGCCGCCACCAAAGTCGCCGACCAGGTTAAGTGGCGGCACCGGCTTCTCTCCCGGACGGCCTATGGCGTGAAGCGCCCCGGTGAGCGAGATGTAGTTGATATCATGCCCGGCAGCCTGAGACATCGGACCATACTGCCCCCACCCGGTCATCCGACCGAATATCAGCTTCGGATTACGCTCAAGGCACTGCTCGGGACCGATACCCAGTTTCTCGACCACGCCGGGCCGGAATCCTTCAAACAGGGCATCGGCACTTTCCACCAGCTTCAACAGAGCCTCGACACCGGCCTCGCTCTTGAGATTGAGAGAAATGGATCGTTTGCCCCTGCGACTGCAGTCCAGTGCGGGCTTCTCTGCCTGAGCACCAACACGTTCCACACTGATGACTTCAGCGCCCAGATCTGCCAACACCATGCCGCAGAACGGACCGGGGCCGATGCCGGCCAATTCAATAATACGGACGCCATGTAGCGGTCCCATACAACGCCTCCCACGCCACCCCCGGCAACCATGCCGGTCGATGATCTTGTTATGTTTAGTCAGACCCAGCCACAACCTTCTGGTCAAACAGCTTCGCGATCTCCGGCGCCGACAGGCCCAGGGTGTCGGCAAGAATTTCTTCAGTATGTTCACCCAGTTTCGGAGCCCGGCGTACCGGCTCCCGCTCCAGTGAGGTGAAATTCAGCGGGTGGTCCGGCATCAGGTACTCCCCTATGCCTGGCTGCTCCACCATCTGGAACAAAGGATTGTCCGCCGAACAGTCAATATCCGATTCCACGGCTTCCTTGATGGTCTGGTACTTGCCCCAACACGCACCAGCATTGTCCAGTTCATTAGCCACCTGGCTGAATGGACGCTGCGCGAACCAGGGCTGGAACACCTCGGTAATCTGCTCACGGCCCTGATAACGGTCCCCTTCCTTGCGGAAATCGAGTCCCATACGGGTTTGCAGCTCGTTGATTTCCGTTGCGGTGCCGGTAACCTCGACAAGCGCCCGCCACTGGTTCGGGCTCACCCCGACAACCATCACCCGTTCGCCATCCTGACAGGCAAAATCGTGACCATAGGTACCGTAGATATCGTTGCCGATAGCGTCGCGCTCGGTTCCATTGATCATCGCCTCGGCGATGTAACCGAGGTTGCCCAGCGTTGCCAGGGCAACATCCGCCAGGGCGATCGTCACCAACTGACCCTCTCCGGTTTTCAACCGATGACGTTCAGCCGTCAACAACCCCAGTGCAATCTGCTGTCCGGTGATCACGTCCCAGGCCGGCAATGGATTGTTCAGCGGGGGAATCGACGTGCTCTTGCCCATACCCGTGATGGATGGAAAGCCCACCTTGCAGTTGACGGTATAATCCAGCGCCCCTTTACCATGGCGGTCTCCCTTCAGGTTCAGGTAGATCAGATCATCCCGATAAGCCTTCAAGCGGTCATAAGACAACCACCCTTTGGCCGGAAAGTTAGTCAGGAACATACCTGCATCCTCTCCGGGAGAAGTAATCAGCCGGGTCAGCAACTCCTGGCCCTCTGGACGCCGAAAGTCCACGGCAATGGAACGTTTGCCTTTGTTCAGGCTATGCCAGTAAAGACTTTTCTGGTCAACGGTCACCGGCCAGCGGTTGTAGTCAATGCCGCCACCAATAGGGTCAAAGCGGATAACATCCGCCCCCAGCTGTGCCAGCGTCATCCCACCTGATGGCGCCGCAACAAACGCGCTGCCTTCAACAACGCGAAATCCTGAAAGTATGCTCTGCATCAGCTGACCTCGGCATAGCCGTTGTTGATCACAACTACATCGCGCTCGACGACACGACAGCGGAACGCCACCTCATTACCGCTGCGCCAGATTTCCGTGCGAATGGTCTCACCGGGATAGACCGGTGATGAAAACCGCAGGCGGATGCGATGGAACCTGGCCGGATCGTAATCGCATAACGTCTTGAGAATGGCGTGTGTTGCTACACCGAACGTACACAGGCCATGGAGTATGGGCGCTTTGAATCCGGCAGCCCTGGCCACTTCCGGTGAAGCGTGCAGGGGATTAAAGTCGCCGGACAAGCGATAGATCAACGCGGCCTGAGCAAGCGTGGGCAGGTCACACACCTGATCCGGCTCTCGTTCGGGAATCGGGTCCGGTTTGGGGGAGGCAACCGCCGGGCCGCCAAAACCGCCGTCACCCCGGGCCATGGTGGTGCTGACCAGCGTGCAAAGATCCTCTCCGGTTGCACTGTCACGCACCGTGCGCTCGGAAATGATCAACGCGCCCTTGTCTTCACCCTTGTCGATAATATCGGTGATTTTTGTGGTTGCCTCTACCTGCCCTGAGGCTGGCAGCGGCTTGTGCATGATCATTTCCTGACCGGCGTGCAGGATCTTGACCCAGTCAATACCGGTATCCGCTTCCTTCGCCCAGAACCCCGGATACGCCAACACGTTGGCCTGGCTGGGAAGTGCCTTGAGGCCATCTTCATACACAAATCTCAGACAGTCCTCGTCCAGGGGATCAATGCCCAGGCCCACACCCAGTGCATAGAGGATCGTGTCCTTCTCGGTGTACTGATGCTTGAGGCATTCGAACTTGCGGTTCATCAGCTTGTCGTAATCGATGGCCACCGTTGCTCTCCTTTCCAGTTGCAGTCATTCCGGCCCTGCTCCGACCGACAGGCCGGAGCAGAACCTTCGTCAGGTTCAGTCAGATCAGAACGGATCCCAACTGAAGACATCAGCAGAACGGCTCAACGGATAGAAATCCGCCTCAAAGGCCGGCAGCACGCGGTCCAGAACGGTTTCCGGTGTCCACCCCTCGGAGGTGTGTGCGGAACGGAACGGGCGCGGCTGACTGAACAGGAAGATCTCGTTGTTACGAACACCAAAGATCTGGCCCGTAACGTTCTTCGCCTGGTCGCTGCACAGGGACACTGCCAGGGTAGCGATCTTGTCCGGCGTCATTTGCTGAATCTTGGCGACACGGGCCTTCTGCTCTTCACTGTCGGTCGGGATACTGCCGATCAGACGGCTCCAGGCAAAAGGTGCAATGCAGTTGGAGGTCACACCAAAACGCTGCATATCCAGCGCCATGGACTTGGACAGACCCACAATGCCCATCTTGGCTGCTGCATAGTTAGCCTGGCCGAAATTACCGATCAGCCCGGAGGTGGAGGTCATATTGACGAAGGTACCGCTGCCCTGCTCGCGGAAGATCGGCGCGGCTGCACGGCTGACGTTGAAGGTGCCCTTAAGATGCACGGCCAGGACCGCATCGAAGTCTTCCTCAGTCATCTTGTGGAAGATCACATCGCGAAGGTTACCGGCGTTGTTGATCACACCGTCGATGCGACCAAACGCATCAATGGCGGACTGGATGATCTTCTGACCACCTTCCCATTCGGTCACACTGTCAAAGTTGGCGACAGCATCACCGCTAGCCGCCTTGATTTCGTCGACCACTTCCTGGGCCGGTGTGGCATCGTTACCGGAACCATCAGCGCTGCCGCCGATGTCGTTAACCACAACTTTTGCGCCGCTTTGTGCCAGCATCAGCGATGTTGCACGCCCAATACCACGGCCCGCGCCGGTGACGACGATGACTTTCCCTTCCAGAAGTTTACTGTTGCTCATGACACCCTCCTACAGGTCTCTTGTTTGATTCATCAATGTTGTTAAATACAATTTGCCGGCGTTCAGGCGTTACCCACCAGGTTTCTGGCGATGACTTTCAGGGCCAGGGTTTCCTCCGCGCCCTCAAAAATCGACAGCACGCGGGCATCCACGAAATAACGGCTGACGTCCGATTCTTCCGCGTACCCCATGCCGCCGTGAATCTGCATGGCTTCCCGGGTCACCCACTCCGCAGCCCGGCAGGTGAACAGCTTCACCAGACTGGCCTCCATCTGGCCCGCCCCTTCATCCATCATGCGCGCCACCGAGTAACTGAACTGGCGTGAGGCCGTCAGCGTGGCCATCATTCGACCCAGCTTCACCCGGGTCAGCTGGTAATCACCCACCGCACTGCCAAAGACCTTGCGCTCCCGGGAATAACCGAGGGCCTTCTCGAACGCGGCCTGCATGACCCCCGTGGCCCGGGCTGCGGTCTGAATGCGACCACCTGCGAAACCCGCCATGGTGAAGTAGAAGCCCTTGCCCCGGCCCGCCTCCTCACCAATCAGGTGGTCTGCCGGCACGAAGTAGTCCTCGAAGAACACGTCGTAGGAATGCATTCCGCGGTAGCCAAGGGTGGCAATGGCCTTACCGGAAATAGTGCCGCCCCCGGGCTGGCGATGGTCAAACCGGTGCCCCGGCGTCGCGGGCTTTTCCACCAGGAACAGGCTCAGTCCCTTGTGGCCCAGTGCCGGGTCCGGTTCAGTGCGGGCCATGGCGACCAGCAGGCTGGCTTTGCCGGCGAAGGTGCACCAGGTCTTGCTGCCATTGAGAACCCACCCGCCATCGACCGGCGTCGCTTTCAAACCCAGCGAGGCCACATCGGAGCCGTAGTTGGGCTCGGTAATGGCAATGGCACAAAGCGTCTCGCCGGAGGCAATGCGGGGCAACCAGGTTTCCTGCTGGGCCTGGGTACCACCCTGCAGCAGGGCCTTGGCGGCAATTTCCGGGCGGGTGATCAGAGAACCGGCGCCACCCAGGGAGGCCCTGGACAGCTCTTCTGTCACCACGATCATGCCGAGGCTGTCATCCCGGTCATCCGGCTGCAGGCCACCAAAGCGCTCCGGAATGCTGATTCCAAAGCAACCCAGTTCGGCCGCCTGCTGAAGGATTTCATCCGGAATATCCAGGTCTTCCCGATGAATTTTCTCGGCCAGGGGCGCAACAACGTCCGCACCAAAGCGTGCGAACATGTCACGCACCATTTCCTTGTCTTCGCCGAGCAGGGTCGGCAAGCGGGTGCTGCCACGCTCGCTGACCGTGGCGCCAATCGATGCCAGGAACTCACCACTGCCATAAACAGAACGCAGTTCACGGATGTCGTTGTCAGCGTAGAGTGCCGACAGTTCCGCGATTTCCAGCCCCATATCACCGGCACGGGCGATCAATCGCTGGATCACAGAACTGACCGCTTCCGCGGAAAAGGCCAGCGCCGTGCTGACGGCAAACTCGTCTTCAGTCGCCGCGTCCGCTGCATAACGGCACACAGCATCGGAAGCAGCGAGTTCCGCGGTACAGAAAGCCAACTCGTAGCAGCTCAACTGGTGCTTATCCAACAGGTCGGAATCCAGCTTGCCGTTAACCATGGAAAACGACTTGAGGTTCTTCAGGCCCTGCTGAACATACGCCCGGACCTGACTGACACATCGGCCCGCCTGCTCCAGAGCTGCAACCTGTTCACTGACACTCATTACGACACCTTTCCGAATCTGGTTGTTAAAGGGGCTTACCGGTGTGGCCGGGCGTCCGGCCACACACTGACACCCGCTTATTCGTAGCGACCTATAATGGAAATGCTGCAAATGTTCTGGTGAGGAAACCCCCCCAGGTTATGGTTCAGGGCAAGTCGGGGATCCTTGAGCTGACGGTCTCCGGCCCGCCCCTGAAACTGCAGGTAGTTCTCATAGATCATTCGCATGCCCGAGGCGCCGATGGGGTGACCGAAGCATTTCAGACCACCGTCAATCTGGCAGGGAATCCGACCGTCGGCATCGAAATCACCGTTAAGGACATCCCGAACCGCCTGTCCCTCATCGGACAATTGCAGATCTTCCATGGTGACCAGTTCGGTGATGGAGAAGCAGTCATGCACTTCGGTCATGCTGATCTCTTCCCGGGGCTTTCTGATACCGGCTTCGTCATAAGCGCGTTGGGCAGCGATGCGTGTGGTCTTGATGTGCGAGCCGTCCCAGGTCTTGAATCCGGCTTCCTCGCCATTGGATACCGCCAACTGCAGGGCCTTGACCGACACCAGGTCTGCCTTGCCAAGGCGTTTGGCGATCTCCGGCGTGGTCACGATGGCACAGGCAGCACCGTCACTGACACCGCAGCAGTCGAACAGACCGATGGGCTCGGCAATATACGGCGCATTAATGGCCTGCTCTTCGGTGATCTCGCGCTGCAGGTGGGCCTTGGGGTTCTTGGCGCCATTGGCATGACTTTTCACCGAAATATGCGCCATGGCGCGCTTCAGGTCAGCCTTGTCGACACCGTGCTTGGCGCGGTAACCGCTGGCCAGTTGGGCGAATGCCCCGGGTGCGGACAGGTTCGGCCAGTACATGTCGTTCTCAACACCGCGGGTACGCTGAGGCAAGCCGCCGTAGCCCACGTCCTTGAGCTTCTCGACACCCAGTGCCAACGCAATGTCACAGGCACCGGAAGCGACCGCATACACCGCGCCACGAAAGGCCTCGGTACCGGTGGCACACATATTCTCCACTTTGGTGGCCGGGATATTCGGTAACCGCAGGGCTATCGACAGCGGCATGGCGCTGGAGCCAACATTGAATGCGTCAATACCGGCGCCAAACCAGGCCATCTGGATCTGGTTTTTATCGATGCCCGCGTCTGCCAGACCTTCCTCAAACGCCTCAACCATCAGATCCGCAGGGCTGGCGTCCCAGCGCTCACCGAACTTGCTGCAGCCCATTCCGAGGATCGCTACTTTATCTTTGATTCCACTAGCCATTGTCATTCACCTGTCTTAGCTGCGTAATTTATTGCTGGACCGGAGTGGCTTTCCAGAAGTACTTCCGGAAGCCCCGCTGGTTATCGAACTGACGGATACGGAAATGCATCGACACCGGTACGCCGGTATCGATAGAGCCCGGCTCCACCTCGGTGAAATCCATCATCAAACGACCACCGCCCTCGAACTCAACCATCCCGAAGTACGCAGGCGGGTTCCAGTCAAAGGTCAGACGGTCAGCGGTCCAGGTCTTAACGCGGCCCTGTACGGCAGACATTGGGTAGTCGTCCTGGCTGTCCAGTTCGCCGCATTCGGGATTAACGCAATAATTTTCCTTGGGGATCTGAATGGTGCCGCAGCTACGACATTTGCCACCCACGAAGCCAGTCAGCAAATCCTTGCGGCGGTACATGGCAGCGAGGTAGCTCTGCTTGTCCATCTCACCACGCTTGCCAACCTCGCGCTCAACCAGGTTGTTGAAGCTCAGGAAACGGTTGTAGTTGGCGTCCTCACGGCGACGCGACAGCGCGCCAGCAAAGCCGGTTTTCGGCTGCTTGTTTTTGATCTTGTCGGTGGCACGGAACAAAACCGCGTCGGTTCCCTGACCAAACCCGGTCACCAGGATCAGATCACCTGCGGTCGCTTTCTCCAGCGCTGCGGTCAGCAACAGGATCGGGTGAGCAACACCCGATACGCCCACACTACCGATGTGGTTGTCCACCAGCGCCTCGGCAGAGATACCCATCTTTTTGGCAACAGCTGCCGGTGTTTTGGCCTGATCCGATGCCAACACAAAGTGAGCGATGTCGGCAGCACTCACACCCGCCTTTTCAAGCAGGCGGGAAACAGCGTGGGGTACGCTTTTCATGTAGCCTTCATCACGGATCCAGCGTTCTTCCCACTCATAATCGAGGGTCGAGTCCTCACCGCGGTAATGGTCGACAAAGTCGGTCACGTAGGTTTCGCTGCCCAGGTATTCGGCGATAACATGTTCAGCACCAACACCGAGTGCTGCAGCGCCATCACCCCAGAGCATCTCGGCACGCGATCCGCATTTGCTGCGTCGATGCTCGGACGCCACCAACAGCGCATTGCCGCTGCCGCCGGCCCCAGACTCCAGCATTGAGATCAGCGCCGAGGTTCCCGCTCTTTGGGAGGCGGCAACGTCCATGGTGCGAAGGCTGTCTCCCAGGTTCAGGGCCTGACTCACAACCACCGAATTCTGGCGATCCAGGAACGGCAGCGTGGTTGACGCCAGGTACAGCGTATTGACGGATCCGGCATCAAGAACCGACAGGCAGTCCTGACCAGCCTCGACAGCCATGGTGATGGTGTCCTCATCCCAGTTACAGACGCTGCGCTCGCCCTTTGCAAGGCCGCGGAGGCTGGGGTCAAACCAGTCGTTGGCATCGGCGATCGCCGCCTTGGACAAGCGGGTTCTGGGGATGTAGGCACCGTAGGCGGTTATACCAAACATGTGAATTCCTTCCTTTAGTTGTGCAGTCTCAACAATCGTTGGTGGTGATTAAGAAGCTCTGCTCGTCATTAAAGCGAGCGACCGATAACCAGCTTCATGATCTCGGAGGTGCCGCCATAGATCCGACGAACTCGGGCATCCACAAACATGCGGGAAATCGGGTATTCGCGCATGTAGCCGTAGCCACCGAACAACTGCAGGCATTTATCGACGACCATCCCTTCGTTCTCGGTCGTCCAGAGCTTCGCCATGGCACCCTCTTCCGGGGTCAACACACCTTCATCACACTTCTTGATGCACTGATCGAGGTAGGCCCAACCCACTTCCAGATTGGTTTTCATGTCGGCGAGCGTGAATTGGGTGTTCTGGAAGTCGATAACCGCCTGCCCGAACGCCTTGCGTTCCTTGACGTAGTCCCTGGTGATCTCGAAAGCGCGCTGCGCTTCCGCTTGGGCGCGGCAGGCAATCGTGATTCGCTCACGTGGCAATTCCCGCATCATGATCCTGAAGCCTTCGCCTTCTTCGCCCACCAGGTTGCTGATGGGAACACGCACATCCTGGAAGAACATTTCGGAAGTATCGGCCGCCTTCTGACCGATCTTGTCGAGGTTGCGACCGCGGGAGAAACCGGCGCGATCCGTTTCGACGATAATCAGGCTGATACCGCGACCGCCGGCGGCGGGGTCCGTACTGCAGGCCACCAGGACAAAGTCACAGTTCTGACCGTTGGTGATAAAGGTCTTTTGGCCATTGATGACGTATTCATCGCCATCCCTGACGGCCGTCGTGCGAAGGTTTTTAAGGTCACTGCCAACTCCGGGCTCGGTCATGCCAATGGCCGCAATTTTTTCCGCCGTCACCATCTTCGGCAGCCAGTACTTCTTCTGCTCTTCCGTACCGGCGCTCATCAGATAGTAGGCAACAATATCGGCCTGAACGGAGAAGCCGACACTGGCACCACCAATGGCGTAACCGGTTTCCTCGGAAAGTACCATGTTGTAGAGGAAATCCGCCCCCGGGCCGCCGTACTCCTCTGGCACGCCACAACACAGAAAGCCGTTCTCCGCAGCCTTCTCCCAGAGACTGCGTGGCACCACACTTTCCTCTTCCCATTGTTCGATATTGGGCTCCAGCTCAGCACGGAAAAAGCGGCGAACATTCTCACGAAACAGCTCATGGTCACTGTTGTAGATTGACCGGTTCTGCATATTTTTATCCTCTTGACGCAACAGAAAACCCTTGATGTGAGTTACCGTATCAGCAAGAAAAAACTACAACAATTATATACTTTTTATATGTGCTATCTTTTTTTGATATACTACTGGTTAAAGAACAGCCTCCACGACTTATCCATAAATGTGGTATAGAGTACGCAAAACAGATATTTAAATGTTATGGAAGAGGGATGACATGCCTTTCAATCTGAACATCGATCTGCGCCAGCTGAACACCTTTCTTACGGTCGCCGACACGGGAAGTTTCAGCCGCGCATCCGAAAAACTGTTTGTGGCACAACCCGCGCTAAGTCGGCAGATCCGAATGCTGGAGGAAGCCCTGAACGTCGAGGTATTTGTTCGACACGGCCGGGGGGTGGTGTTAACAGCTGCTGGCGAGCTGCTTTACGAGCGGGCCCGCACCCTGCTCCAGAGTCTGGAGCGAACACAGGCCGATGTGACTGCCGTTGCCGGCGAGGTTACCGGCCAAGTGACACTGGGGCTTCTACCTACCGTGGCCCATACCTTCTCCGGCGCCACGATCGAGGAATATCGCAAACGCTTCCCTCAGGTAACCCTCGCGGTGAAATCCGCAATGAGTGGCACGCTGCAACAAATGGTGATGCAGCATCGACTGAATCTTGCCATTACCTACAGCCACCATGGCAGCCATAAGAATCTGCGCTACCGTCCATTGATTGAAGAGCGCTTTTACCTGATATCCCCCCCCGATACCAAGGTTTCCAAACTCTCCGAGATCACCCTGGATGAGGTTATTGAGCTGCCACTCGTGCTACCGGAAGAAAAACATGGATTGCGCGTACGAATGGAAAAAGAAGCGGCGGAGCGGAATAAAACCCTGAATCTGGCACTGGAAGTCAGCGCCTGGCCCATGTTGACAGATATGGTAAGGCGGGGACTGGGTTACACCATCCTTTCTTCAGCTGCGGTCCATGACATGACCTCAAGATCCGAAGTCGTCGCCATCCCCATCACCGCCCCCGAGATCAGCAGAACCCTGGCGATTGTCACTCCGATGGACCTTCCCTCTTCCGTGGCCACCCTCAAGCTGGCGGAGATCATCATGCAGCAAGTGGCAATACAGGTGCAGTCCGGAATCTGGAACGGAAAGTTGTTATTCGATCCAAAGGAGATTGGCAACACCAATAAAAGCCCGATACTGCAGGAGGATGCATAGAAAAACTGGATAGATATATCCTGCCATTCCCGGAAACAGAAGCAAGGAATAAAAAAACGGCATAGGTAATATCAAATATAGATAATTGTTGAAAATATATCGCGCTGCTAGTTTGACACTGCCAGCGTGGTCCGTCACCGCGGCTTGAACAAAGTCCGTGCCGTTGTGCGCCACGCCATACGCCTATATTCCAACAAGAACTATTGGAGACAACGATCCTATGCCTAATAACAAACTACCCAGGGCCGTAAAAATGACAACTGCAGCCCTTGCACTCGGGGTTGCAAGCCAGGCCAGCGCGTTCGAGATCAATGCCGGTAATGGTATAACCGCCAGTATCTATGGCTACGCAAGATTGAATGCCGTCTACGATATTGATGAAGACATTGGGGTCGCGAGCGGAACCCAGGGTGGCGATTTTAGTAAAGTTAATACCGGGGCCGACGAAGACAACGAAGTCACCGGACATTTTGATGCCGATGCGGTCCAGTCCCGGATTGGTGTGAAAACCACGCTTCCCCAGGGTGTGAACATCGTTGTTGAAGGCGACTTCCGCGGCGGCACCGAATCAGGCGGCATTGTGCGCCTGCGCCATGCTTACGGTGAGTACAACGGCGTCCTCATGGGGCGTACCTGGTCAAACTACAATAGCTTTGTCGGTAATACCTCCGTCCTGGAATTTGACGGCATCGCCGGTAACGCAGGCTACCAGAACCGGAAAGCTCAGGTTCGGTATACGACTGGACCACTCTCGTTCTCCGTTGAAGACTCTGTCGGCGCCATTGCAGAAGGTACCCGTAAAAGCGGCTTGCCCACCTTCACCGCCAGGTACGAAAGCAAAATCGACTCAACCCGCTTCTCTACAGCGGCACTGGTTCACCAGGTAACACATGACGACGGCGTCGATGACGATAGCGCGTTGGGCTTCGCGGTATTTGGCGCCACCAAGATAGCGCTGACTGATACTCTGTCTATTCAAGGCGTGTTGAACTACACCGATGGTGCAAACCGCTACCTCTGGCGCTCAGGCAGTAACTACTACGGTGAGGACGCCTACCTTGTGAATGGCGACGTCGAAACCATTACCGGTTATGGCGGCAACATCGGGGCCAGCCTGAAAGTCGGGCCAGGCTCCGTCAACGTTGCTATTGGCATGGTTGAGATGGACTGGGATGATGCTGTCGACGACGGACTTGCCGTTGGCGACAAACACGAACGGAACACCAACGCCATGCTGAATTATCAGTGGAAACCGGTTCAGAGCGTTAACCTCGGTGTCCAGTACGGTCACTTCCGCGTTAAGAAAGTGAACGGTGACGATGGCGATGCCAACCGAGTAATGTTTGCGGCCCAGTACAACTTCTGAGCCAGCCATAGAAGGGAAAACACCCGGGCCCGACAGGCCCGGGTATTGCCTAAGCTATACGGTTACCGGACATCCCCGACTGACCCTCCGCAATCCAGAACCCCCTGGCTTTACTGGAACCCGACTTATACCGTCACGCGCAATGGCCGACCGCTCGCGCCTGCACCTGCACCTGCACCTGCAAGGGAGTTCACCTGACTCCCCGGCACCTGAAAACTGGAGAATTGGATGAAAGTTCTGGTCACCGTAAAACGAGTTATCGACTACAACGTAAAGGTGCGCGTCAAGCCGGACAACACCGGCGTTGATCTCGCCAACGTCAAGATGGCAATGAACCCGTTCTGCGAAATCGCTGTTGAAGAAGCGGTTCGCCTGAAAGAGAAGGGTGTTGCCAGTGAAATCGTGGTGGTATCCATCGGCCCGAAGGCCGCCCAGGAGCAAATCCGTACTGCTCTGGCTCTGGGTGCCGACCGTGGGATCCACATCGAAACCGACGAAGAGGTTCAGTCTCTCGAAGCGGCCAAGCTGCTGAAGAGCGTGGTGGAGAAGGAAGAGCCGAAGCTGGTCATCCTGGGCAAACAGTCCATCGATTCCGACAACAACCAGACTGGCCAGATGCTGGCCGCACTGACCGGTATGGGTCAGGGCACGTTTGCGTCGGAAGTGGTTGTCGAAGGCGACAAGGTCAACGTCACCCGTGAAATCGACGGTGGCCTGATGACCCTGGCGCTGAGCCTGCCGGCCGTGGTCACCACCGACCTGCGTCTGAACGAGCCGCGTTACGCTTCCCTGCCGAACATCATGAAGGCCAAGAAGAAGCCGCTCGAGTCCATGAGCCCGGCCGATCTGGGTGTCGACATTGCCAACCGTCTGTCCACCCTGAAAGTGGAAGCACCGGCCGCCCGTCAGGCGGGTGTGAAGGTCGCTGACGTGGCTGAGCTGGTCGATAAACTGAAGAACGAAGCGAAGGTGATCTAAATGAGCATCC
>JAKLLS010000202.1 GCA_022014155.1 Marinobacter sp.
CTGGTCAATTGCAGGCACCTGCGAATCCGGTTTTCGATCTCCGCGATCACCAGCGGGGCGCGGACTTCTTCACCGTCGGCCTGCTGGATAACGGGGATGATGGCTTTGGCCACCTGCTTCAGATCATTTTGGGGCACCGGGCGAACTCTGACTACCAGTCGCGACCATTCCACATTATGCTGGTAGGAAGTTACGTTTGCCTTCGAAGTATATGACCACACCTATGCCTGTCGATTTGAAAGCCCTTTACCCAAAACTGGTCAATCTGTTGCTGGATCCCGTATTCGTGGTGGATGAGTATGGGCAAATCGTTTTTATCAGCGAGGCAGGAGAGCAGTTGCTAGGATACACTGCGGGCGAAATGACAGGCACGTCCATTCTGAATTACATCCATCCTGATGATCTGGACCGTACTCATGCAGCGGCCCGTCGGGTGATGAGTGGCCAATCCCACACGGATTTCGAGAACCGTTACCTGCATAAAGATGGCAGTGTAGTGCATATCCTTTGGTCTGCACGGTGGTTGGAGGAAGACCGGCTACGAGTCGCCGTTGCCCGTGATGTAACAGCCCTGCGGCGGGCCAACCAGACCCGTGATGCAATGTATCGGATATCCGAAGCGGCCCATGGCGCTGATACCGTCCGTGCACTATGCGACGGCGTGCGCCAGGTGATCAGAGAACTCTTCCCGGAGGATGACTTGTGCCTGGCGCTCTACGATGAAGCCAAGGGGAGGGTCAGTATTCCGGACTGGTACGCTGACCAGTCCGATGATGGTTGGCTCGATGAGCCATTGCAGTCTGGAACGGCCCTTGCCGAAGTGATCCGAGCCGGCCAGACCGTGCTGGCCGCCCGTGATCCGGAGTGTCGGGGGCGCGGAATTTATAGTTTGGCCCCAACCGCGCCCGCGAATTGGCTTGGGGTGCCACTGATATCGAAGGAAGCGGTTCTCGGTGCGCTGGTCATCGAGAGCCGGTCACAAGAGACCTGTTATCGTGAGGCGGACCAGGAGCTGCTGCAGTTCGTGGCCACTCAGGTTGCTACCGTGGTAGAGCGCAAGCGTGCAGAAGAACACCTGCGATTCATGGCGCACCATGACCAGCTCACCGGCCTAACCAACCGTTCCCTGTTTTACGACCGGCTGGAAACCGCGCTACGTTCGGCCAGCCGGAACGAGAATGGCCTGGCACTGCTGTATCTGGATCTGAATGATTTCAAACCAATCAATGACACCTGGGGCCATGAAACCGGGGACCAACTGCTTGTGCAAATAGCCCGCCGGCTGGAAGGCGGCACGCGGGAGACAGATACCGTGGCCCGCATGGGCGGCGATGAATTTACCGTGCTTTTGGCCGATATCCGTAACCACGCATCGCTCGATACGGCTGTCGCCAAGGTCCGTGAAATCATGGCCTCACCCTTTGAGCTTGCGGGTGAGGCGTTTCATGTTTCATGCAGCATCGGCACAGCTCTGTACCCGGAAGACGGGGAAACCGCGAGACAATTGTTGAGCAAGGCCGACGCCGGTATGTACCTGAATAAAAGGAGGCGTTGAGCGGTAGATGTTCGTTGGCATCACCCTCGACGCGCCGCTTCAATGGTCGCGATGTCGATCTTACCCATTGTCATCATCGCCTCGAATGAACGCTTGGCAGCAGCAGGATCGGGATCGGCTATCGCTTCTGTCAAAGCCACCGGCGTAATCTGCCAGCACAGCCCCCATTTGTCTCTGCACCAGCCGCATGCGCTTTCTTCGCCGCCGTTGCCAACAATCGCGTTCCAGTAACGATCGGTTTCCTCTTGATCATAGGTGGCAACCTGAAACGAGAATGCTTCGCTATGCTTAAAGGCTGGGCCGCCATTGAGCCCCAGGCAGGGGATGCCCAGGACAGTGAATCTCACCGTCAGCACATCTCCCTCCGATCCGGCTGGATAGTCTCCCGGAGCGCGAAGGACGGTACCAACCGATGAGTCGGGGAAGGTTTCCGCGTAGAAGTTTGCTGCCTCCTCAGCATCACCGTCGAACCAAAGGCAAATGGTATTTTTTTCGTGCTTTATCATACCCGCGTCCTCCATTGATTGTTGATTGTCTTCACTGGTAAGTCGGACAGTGCGGGTGGAAATCGACACCCCATCAAAATTCGCTCGTTTACGCCGCCTTTCGACCGATTCTGACGCCCAGTACTGCACAGCCGAGCCCAATCAGTACCAGGACTAAAAGCACCCAACCGGGCACGTAGAACGTGGTGTACACATTCCAGCCCAGGGCGCCGAGTATCTTGGAGAAGGCGGTGGGCGCACCGGCGAGGTGGCCGCCCAGCGTGCCAGTGATGGCAAACAGGCCGCCCCCCAGCAGTGCCAGGAATACCAGCGCCCAGCGCCGGGCACCGGTAAACGCGGCTGTGCCGGCGTGCCAGACCAGGACAGCAACCATGGCCCAGACGCCCAGGGACCAGAGTGACATCAGAATGTGATTGCGGGCGAGCGGACTGTACAGGTTGGCTTGCCAGGGCCATACCAGGAAGCCAGTGACAATGGCGGCCAGGGCGCCAAGCAGGCTCAGTATCAATAACGGCAGCAGGGCGGCCTGGGCGATTTCCGCCGGGCGCCCCCGGCCCAGGGCTCCAACCAGGACCAGCAGGACAGCGAGGGCCCAGAAACCCACGGGAAAGTGCACAAGCATATGGTGTATACCGGTCATGGACGGTCTCCCTGGCGGGTTGGTGAAAAGCTGAACCAGAGTCCCACCAGGGCACCGGCCAGCAACAACAGACCGGCGGCCAGGGTTAGCCACCACTGGCGGATGATGGCCTCGTTGAACTCCATTTCCACCCCGTAGTGAGCGAGCTGTTCTTCGCTGTGGCGGGAGTGGACCGGCTTGCCTTCGGCGATGTCCGCGCTGCCGGCGTGGGCGCGGCTGATCAGCAGCGGCCAATTCACCTGGCCGGGGTAGAACAGGGTGGTCTCAAACCAGGCTTGGGACCAGTCCGGTTCAGTTCCCTCGAAGGCGACAGCCTGGATGTCGGCATCGCGGCCCAGCCCCAGGCTGTAGGGGTGGGATACATAGTGCCAACGGCTGCCGGTAGCGTTGCGGTGGACCGCAAACCCCAGGTTGTAACTCCCCTGATCCCGGAACATCTTGTCATCCAGCGGTTTGCCGGTATCGCGACTGCGCACCAGGGTTACGTCCCAGTATCCGTCGCGCCAGCGGGCGTCGCCCTGTACCCGGATATCGCCCCGCGAGCCGGTTCCTTCACGTAGCAGGCGGCGGGGAATTACGTCGCCGTTTTGCCAGTTTCGGGTGGCATCGAAGGGAATGGCGAAGGTCTCGGCCAGGTAATAGATAGCGTTAAAATCGACCCGGTTGGCCTGGACATCTTCCCAGCGCAGTGCGTGGATGCCGGTGGCTTCCGGATCGAACATCCAGAGTGGCTGTTTGGCGTCGCTGTCCCAGTTGGTGGTGTAAGGTCCCCGGCCGGCGTCACCGTGGCGGTGCTCGCCAATCCACTGATCGTCCGACATACCGACGGGGTTCGAGCGGCCCGCGCGCCAGTGCCAGAGATCCAGGAAATACCCCACCTCCCGTTGTGCCTGAAGCGCGTCGGCATCCACCACGGTACGCCAGTCACTGATATCCTGGCGGGTACCGGGCAAGTGTTTGCGGACATCGCTCTGCCCCAGGGTTTTGCCCAGATGAGGGTGGGCGGTCACGTCAGCCGGGGTGGCGGAGTCGGTAAAGAAGCGGGCGTTGGCGCCGATGGTGATGTAGCCACCGTAACGGGCGAACTCCGGTACACCGCCGTCATCCACCAGCATAGTCACCCGGTCTTCGTAGGTGTTGTCTGGATCCGGGCCGGCGCGGGAATTGCCGTGGCGAATCCACTCGCCGTCCGCGAAACGCAGCATGTCGTGGTAGACGTAGGCCTGATCCGCGGGCCAGCGGTAGCGAAAGAAGATCTGCTCGGGATTGTAGGCTACCTTGACCTGCAACGGCATGGTCAGTTGGCCTGGAATGTAGATATTGCGTTCGGGATCGTTGTGGATGACGCCAGTTCCCTGGGTTATCCAGGCAAGGCCCATGGCGAGCACCAGGCCGCCGAGGATGGTTGGAATCCGCCAATCGTGCATGTCCGTTGCCCTCAGGGTGTTGTTTTCACAAGTCTGGAATGGATCACGGGAACGCTGCCTTGACTTGCGTCAACCGCCGTTCTTAATAGTAGCGGGATATCTCTCGTTTTATCTTATCTTCCTTGGTAGAGAGATTAGCAGGCTGACGATTACAGGCAATCCGCAGAGGAGAGCATATGTCGAGTATAGCGGTGCTGAGGGCGAGCCGCCCGAATTTCCTGGTGCTAGCACCTTTGTGCGTAGCGTTGGGTATTGTTCTGACCTGGCGGCAGATGGCGGCCCTGGATGGCATGCATCTGGCGCTGGTCCTGGTGGGAGCGTTGCTGGCCCATGCGGCGGTCAATCTGTTGAATGAATATCAGGACTTCCGCTCCGGGCTTGACCTGGCCACCACTCGCACCCCGTTTTCCGGTGGCAGCGGCGCGTTACCTGACAGGCCGGAGGCGGCGCCCCAGGTTCTGGTTGCGGCGTTGGTGACAATGGCCGCGATGGCGGCTATCGGCCTCTATTTTCTGTGGTTACGGGGCTTGCCCATGCTGATGCTCGGGGTAGGCGGGCTTGTCCTGATTATCGGCTACACCCAGTGGATCACCCGTTCACCCTGGTTATGCCTGCTCGCACCCGGCCTGGGCTTCGGGCCAGTGATGATATGGGGCACACAGGTGGCCCTGGGCGGGCAGCCGGATGCGAGTTCTGCCCTGGTGGCCGCGGTGGTGATGCTGTGGGTCAGCGAGTTGCTGTTGATCAACCAGATCCCCGATGTTGCGGCGGATCGCCAGGCCGGCCGTCGCCATCTACCGATAGTGCTTGGCCTGAAGGTGGCTGCAGCGGTGGTGGCGGTGTTGTTGCTGGGAAGTTATCTGCTGCTGGGGCTTGCCCTGTTGAGCGGGACGTTACCCGCGGCCAGCGGGTTGGCAATGCTCACGTTACCGGCGGCGCTCTGGGTGGCCTGGCGGTTGCCCCATGCGCTGGATGACAACAGCAAGTTGTCCCCGGTGCTGGGGGTGAACGTTGCCGCACTG
>JAKLLS010000203.1 GCA_022014155.1 Marinobacter sp.
TCTTTCGCCATATAAAGCGCATCATCTGCCGCGTTAAAGAGTGATTCGGGATCTTCGAACCGATCTTGCACCTGGGTGGCAAATCCGATGCTGACGGTGATCTGATGCGAATCGGTCGTTTCCCGTTCGATCTGCTTACGGATGCGCTCGGCAATCACCGCCACATCGACCGCCTCGGAGCCAGGCAACAGTATGACGAACTCCTCGCCCCCGTAGCGGTAGACGGAGCCGGGCTTGCGCACGCTCCTGAACAGGGTTTGCGCGACGACTTTGAGCACCTGGTCGCCACGGGCATGGCCGAAGGTATCGTTGAACCGTTTGAAGTGATCGATATCGATCACCATCAGCGATAACGGCAGGCTGCGGCGGATGGTTTTCTGAAACTCGCTATGGACCTGCTCGTTAAAATAGCGGCGATTGTATATCCGCGTCAGAGCGTCGCGACTGTTCTGCTGTTTGATCTCGTTCATGCGGCTGCCAATCGCCAGGCTGAGCAGGACCATCTCGATCATAGAACCGACCTGGAAGGCGTTCTGCGTCAACGCATTATGCGGCAGCAGACCGAAGGTTTTCCCCATATAGGTAAAGACGCCGCCTAACAGAGCCGTGAAAGCCGCCAGATAATAGCGTGCTGGGCCAGACCCTTGGATCAACGTAAGAATGCAAAGCAGCATCATCTGGGCGCAGATAACCACGGTCATCAGAGCCAAGGGTACGATCAGGATACGATAAGAGAGAAAAGGGCCGAGCAGCAGCACCAGCAGAACACTTAACTCCATAAAGAAGCTGATTCGATCGGCCCGCGGACATAAAACGGCGGTGGAGAGTATCTCCCGAGTAAACCGGAGCGCGCCGAAAAGCGACAACGCCAGCAGCACAATCAGACTCTGGTTCGCCAGCCAGGGGTTATCCGGCCATAGAAACTGAAAACTAAGGCCATTGTGAACCGACATGTACAGCCCATAACTGAGAACGTACAGGGCGTAATAGGCAAACGCTCGTTCCCTGAGGGACCTGAACATGATCAGGTTGTAAACCAGCAGCACGATAAAGCCGCCATAGTAGATTCCCAGCGCCAGGTACTCTTCAGCCGTCAGGCTGAAGAGATCTGCCGAGGTATGGGCGAAAAGACCGATATTCAGCGATCCATCCGTCTGGAAACGCAGGTAGTAAGTAGCCTCGCTATGTGCCGACACTTCCAGAGGAAACAGAAACTGGCGGTTGTTCAAAGGACGTTGAGCGAAGGGTTGCCTGTCCCCGGTAGAGACAAGATGCCAGCCGCCATCCTTCATCGGTGACCAAAAATCCAGGTGATCAATCAGTGGGTAGTCCTGACGGATCGTCACCCGTAGAGGATCATCCCCTGGATTACGCAGGGTAAAACGCACCCACCAGGTAGCATTCGTGAAGCCGAAGTTGGGAGCGGCGCCACCCAGGTCGGCGAAATCGCCGGCCTCGGCACGAGCCCGCACTTGGTCGAAACTCAACTGTCCTTGAGCATCTTCCAGCAGCCTCAGGTAGGGACGCAGATCGACCCGGTCGGCAATCTCATCGACCGACAGTACCGTCGTCCCGTTGTCGGAAGTATCGGCGGATGCCGTCAGCGCAAGGAGCATCGCCAGCAGCACGCCAATAAAGAGAAAACCTGCTCGCCAAGAAGATACCGGAACCCGAACCATGGTTGTATTGGTCACTATTTGATCAGACCCTGCATTGGCGTCCTTGCACATTGTTCGCTCGAGAATCCTCTTCCTGAGCTACCCCCCTACATGCATATTGATATCTATAATACTCTGCACACTACCAAGGAAAGCAGCGAAAAAACGTGTCCAGTATCTCCAATCGCCAACAGAATGGCCAGAACGGCAAACGCAACCATCCGATCAAATAACGTATACCCCCTGGCTGATCGGATGATAGCTGAGGCAAGCCGTGCCGTTACTCACTATTTATGGTCAGAATATGAAGGAACGGGGACAGATTTATTTTTCATATTTAACCCTTGGCCTACCCAGCCCCGCTGTCCTATTTGCAACCCTACGGTTCCTTCAACTTCATCCATCAGCATTAAGGGGACGATGAGTCGTCAACAGGCGAGCACAAAGGGTTCTGCACGAACCGCGGTTCTAGTCTCTATACGAAATTCGATGCAAATCCTGAAATTTATGGCTTCCCCCTTGGTACTCTCGATACCGATCCAGGAATACAGGCACATCGGCATGTGTTCGTGAAGAGTAAGGCACCGTGGTTCGAGATTACGGATGGACTTCCTCAACATGCAGAGTACGACTGAAGCAGTGATAACAAATCGCGTAAGGCCTCGCAGAGAACCAGCCATGACCGAAGACGAATCCCTCCTCGCTGCCATCTACGAAGACGTAGAGCTGCACTCGTATGTCGCCTCTTGGCCTCAGGCGTTCGAAGTCGAGCGAGATCGCCTCCTATCTCTGTTCCCAGAGGACTTCATAGACGTTCAGCACATCGGAAGCACTGCGGTTCCGGGGCTCTGTGCCAAACCGGTCATCGACATTCTTGCCGGCGTTCAGTCCATCACAATTGCTGAACAACTGGCGCTGCCGTTGTGCCAATCCGGCTACACCACTTCTGCAGAGTTCAACGAGTCCTTGTCGGATCGCAAGTGGTTCATGCGCTGGGCAGACGGACATCGAACCCATCATCTTCATCTCGTCGTCCATGGCAGTCCCATCTGGCACGCACGGCTGAGGTTCCGCAATGCGCTACGGTCCAGTCCAGAGCTCGCAGCAAAGTATGCCGCACTCAAGACTCAGCTCGCCGCGACGCATCCCAACGATCGGGAGGCCTACACTGATGCCAAAGCAGAGTTCGTCCGTGCCATCGTGCGCGAGGCCTAACCCTTCCATCGAGGGGACGTCCAACTGAAGTGGCCTAATGATTCTAGACACCCCTGAAGGGCGAGTACACGTGCTACCGCAGAGCTACGCCAGCATTCAAAAATATCGTCGAATGCATTGGGTTACCGTCTATGGATTGCACACCGAAGTCCACCGATGCCGCAGGGGAAACCGATTTTGGCAATGTCGACTCGCTGCTAGTACTTGACGATGGCTTTAACGTTTCAGAAGACTTCGGAACAGTCAATATCAAGGGCGGTGAGCTTAGCTTTGAGGTCCACACATAACCATGCCATGCACCGGATGCCAAAACCGCCGCTTCGCTATGGTTTTGTCACCGGTGATAGCCGGCGTCAGGCCACCATAGGTGATAGTGTGAAAAACTCACAGGATCGAACTACGAAATATCGAGCTAATAGTCTGACACTGATCGGGGCGGTGTCTTTGGGCACAGGTGTAATGATCGGTGCCGGGATATTCGCGTTAACCGGGCAGATGGCTGAGATGACCGGGGTGTTGTTCCCTTTGGCGTTTCTTTCGGCTGCGTTGATTGTTTCGTTTAGCGCCTACTCCTACGTGAAAATGTCCAATGCCTACCCATCGGCAGGTGGTATCGGCATGTATCTCTATAAGGCCTATGGCAGCACCTTGCCGACTGCTTTTAATGCTTTGCTGATGTACTTTTCCATGGTGATTGCCCAGAGCTTCCTGGCCCGTACCTTTGGGTCATACACAGTTCAGCTTATTGATGCGGGCGACCGCGGGATACTCGTTCCAGGATTGGGTGTTGGCCTGTTGCTCGCGGCCTTCCTCATTAATTTGTCCGGAAACCGCCTGATTGAAGGGGTGGCTTCATTCATTGGCTTTCTGAAAGTCGGTGGCATTATTCTCTTTGGCGTGGCCGGCGTATGGCTGGCGGACAGCCTCGCGGTGGATTTCACCCAATCAACTCCCGAGCCAACGATCACCGGCTTTCTTGGTGCAACGGCGCTAGGGATTCTCGCGTTTAAAGGGTTTACCACAATTGCTAATAGCGGATCGGAGCTTAAAGACCCCCACCGCAATGTGGGTCGGGCCATTATGCTCTCAATTGCTTTGTGCGTTGTCATTTACACCCTGGTAGGTTTTGCAGTATCCAGTAACTTGTCACTCAGCGAGATTATCGCCACGCGAAATTACTCACTGGCCGCAGCCGCAAAGCCGATACTGGGAGAGTACGGACTCTGGTTTACAGTGATTTTAGCCATGATGGCCACTGCTGGCGGCATCATTGCCAGCATTTTCGCAGTATCGAGAATGCTCGCCATGCTCACGGAAATGAAGCTGGTACCCCACAGTCATTTCGGCATGCCAGGCACTATTCAGAAACATTCCCTGGTTTACACCGTGGTGCTGGGTCTGATATTGACGGCGTTCTTTGATCTGACGCGGATTGCAGCGTTGGGCATCATTTTCTACTTGGTCATGGATATCGCCGTTCACTGGGGCGTACTACGCTATTTACGCAAAGACGTTGGGGCTAATATATGGATTCTACTGACAGCCATTGTTTTGGATCTTGTCGTGCTAGTAGGGTTTGTCTGGTTCAAACTGGCTTCGGATTCTTTGGTTATTGGCGTGGCGGGCGTTGCCATGGCGCTGATACTGCTCGTCGAGGGTACTTTCCTCGGTCGCCGGCCGCCGGCGGCAGGAACCCATACGTATCAAAGTCATAATCAGTCGGACAACATGGATCACAAACAGGGAGAGAATGATGATTTATGAAGGCATACGGACTTCCCATGCATACACCGGGGTCAGGTCTTACATTTGACATGTGTAGCTGGGCGCCCTGTTTTGTCCGCGTGCAAAATGTAAGACCTGCCCCCGTGCTGCGACAGCTTCTTCGTTGCGGCTTGCCTGCGCGTGTTGGCAACGTTGGGCGGCCACCCTCTCTGGCTACGATGAGTGCACTTGACGCGAATCCTCGGGCGCCTCGCCTCGGTCGTTCAGGCCGTAGCCCCGGATGACCGTGGCGACGCGGAGTCGGTAGTCGGCAAAGATAACCTGCCGACCGGCCTTCTGGATGGACCGGTGAGGTTCGAAGGTCCGCCATTGCCTCACGGCTTCTTCATCCCGCCAGAACGAGAGCGAAAGGATTTTTCCTGGATTGCTGAGGCTTTCGAAGCGCTCTATCGACAGGAAGCCGTCGATCTCCTCCAGGTGCGGGCGCAGCGCGCTTGCGGCGTCGAGGTAGTCCTGTCTGCG
>JAKLLS010000204.1 GCA_022014155.1 Marinobacter sp.
TCGCGGATCAGCTTAAGCGTGGCGAAACGCTGGGTGCGGATGTCTCGATGCTGAAGATCTGGGTGACTGAGTGCTTTCAGCGCATTACCGAACTGATGATCGAGGCTGCCGGCCCCGATGGCGGCACAATAAGTTCGCTTCAGATCGGCAACGTCAGCGTGGACGTTCTGGCGAGCTTCTACAAGGCCCGACCGACAACGATCTACGGCGGGTCGAACGAGATCCAACGCAATATTCTTTCCAAGGCCGTCCTTGGTTTGCCAGGTTGAACCCAAACTAACATCCAACGAAGGAGCAGAACTATGTCGGACCGTTATGCAAAATACAACAAGCTCACATTTGATTATCCGGCGGATCGCGTCCTGCGCATCACCTTTGACCGGCCCGAGTCTTTTAATTCCGTCGATGCGGAAACCCACACCCAGATGACGGATATGTGGATCGATATCGACCGCGACCCCGACATTAATGCGGTGATCGTGACCGGCGCGGGCAAAGCGTTTTCAGCGGGCGGCGACTTCAGCCTGATCGAAAACATGATCGGGAATTCCCATGAGATCATGAAGACGTGGAAAGAGGCTAGGGGTCTTGTCTACAATATTATCAACTGCAATAAGCCCATTATTTCCGCCATCAACGGCCCGGCCGCGGGTGCGGGTCTCGTCGTTGGCATCCTGGCGGACATCTCCATCGCCGGTAAAAAGGCAAAGATCGTCGATGGCCACCCGCGCCTGGGCGTTGCGGCCGGTGACGTAGCGGCAATCATCTGGCCGCTGCTAATCTCGATGGCCAAGGCGAAGTATTACCTGATGACCTGCAAGCCGGTTTCCGGTGAAGAGGCCGAGCGCATCGGTCTGGTGTCGATGTGCGTCGAGGATGACGAATTGCAGAAAATCGCGCTGGACACTGCGGTTGAGCTAGCTAACGGTTCGCAAAGCGCTATCCGCTGGACCAAATATTCTCTAAATAACTGGTTGCGTCAGGCCGGACCGATTTTCGATGCCTCGACTGCACTTGAAATGCTCGGCTTCATGAGCGAAGACGTTAAGGAAGGGGTGTTGTCGCACCGCGAAAAGCGTGCGCCGAACTTCCGTAAGGACTGCCCGCTTTAATAAAAGAATGGTCAAGGAGGCATGGTCATGGCTGAAAACATCTACCTGGATATAGCGAAAGCCTATTCTGCGGCGGCCGAGAAAGCTCCAGGACTGAAGTCGCGATTTGCGGCTGCCGGATTTGATCCGGCAGCCGTGGCATCACTGGCGGATCTGTCGCGCCTGCCGGTGATGAAAAAGGAAGAGCTTTTGAGGATTCAGCGCGATGATCCGCCATTTGGCGGGTTTCTCGCCGCCGATCTGAAGGATGTCGGGCGCATCTACGTCTCCCCCGGACCGATTTTCGAACCCGCTCTGCCTGGTGCGGGGGGGCATGGTCTGGATATGTTGTTCAAGTCGGCGGGTGTCGGGGCTGGGGATATCATTCTGAACACTTGGATGTATCACCTCGTACCGGCCGGTCTCCTTTTTGACGAAGCGGCACAGGCAGCCGGAGCGACAGTGATTCCCGGAGGCGTCGGCAATACCGAGCTTCAGGCGCAGGTCATCGTTGAAACCGGCGTGACTGCGATCTGTGCGTCAACCGCGTTCTTCCTGACGCTGGCGGAGAAGGTGATCGAAAACTATGGCCGTGAAGCGTGGAAGGTGAAGACGGCATTTCTAGGTGGCGAGATGGGCGACTGGATGGCCAAGCGTCGCCGAATCGAAGCCGATTACGGCGTATCGACCTGGGCCGCCTATGCCACGGCCGATCTGGGCATGGTGGCCTATGAGGATGGCGGCGAAGGCTATGTGGTTCATCCCGACAGGGTGGTGCAGATCTGCGACCCGGTCAGCGGTGAGCAGGTGGCGCATCAAGAGCCGGGCGAGGTTGTCGTGACCGCGCGCGATGCGACTTGGTCCATGATCAGGTTCGGCACAGGCGACAGCGCATTCGCACTGGAAAACAACGCGGATGGAAGCGTTCGCCGACTCTCGACGCTGCAAGGCCGGGTTGGCGCGGCGGTGAAGGTGCGCGAGATATTCATCTATCCCCGCGTCATTGAGGAAGTCGTCATTGCCACGCCGGGTGTCAAGACCGCGCAGGCCGTAGTGACGCGTGAAAATGATCGCGACATTATCCGCCTTTTTCTCGTGCTGGAGAATGGCGCCGATGCGGCCACTGCGGAGGCTGCCGCCGCCGAGGCCTTCAAGCGACATTCGAGAATTCGCACTGATGCGGTGAATGTGATCGAGGATCTGCCGGAGGAGGCAGATCTGATCGTGAACAAGAAGGATGGCTAAGTCCTGGCCCTTATTCACGTCGATCAACACCAATAATCATCCGGCGGCAGGAGCCCCGGTTGACGTAGGGTTCTGAACCCTCCAAAGAAATTCGAGGATAGGGCTCAGGGTGAGGTGTCTCTCTTGCCTAGAATCTAAGGAACTAGCCGTTGATGGGGAGCCAGAGCCTAGCCAGAGCACATCAACAGGGCAAGCTGGCTGCCGCCGCGATCCATAACGTAAATGCTCTCGCTCCGATCGTCGGATGGATTGCGCAGCACTAGCCTATAACTGCTGTTCTCAATGGCGTGATCTGGTGTTAGTGGCCAATTAAAGTGACCCACTACTGGCCATTAATTTTGACCCACCTCCGAGTGGCCGTCAGGCCACAGAACCAGCTACTGTCCCCCGCTTTTATCGATGGCCGGGGGCATGTCAGTGAAGGAGTGGGTTGTGATACACAAGATCAAGGCACTGCACGATAACGGCAAAGGGTTGTCGATCCGCGCCATCAGTCAGGAACTGGGGTTGTCCCGCAATACCGTTCGCAAGTATCTGCGGATGGATGAGAACGCGATTTCGGAACAGATTGAAGACCCCTCACGCACCAAGCGCCTCGACGATCACCGGGATTACCTGGTGCATTTGCTCAAGCAATTTCCCAAGCTCAGCGCCGTCAAGATTGCCCGTAAGCTTCAGGCAAAGGTCGGCGACTTACCGGCCTCAGATCGCTCCATTCGCCGTTATGTGCGAGCACTCAAGGAGGAAGTGGCCTCGGCCCAGATGCGCTACTACGAACCCATTCTGGACGATGTGCCGGGTGTTCAGTGTCAGGTGGACCCTGGCGAGTTACGTGGTGTGTTGATCGGTGGCGAAGAGCGCACGCTGCACTTCGTGGTGTTCGTGCTGTCCTACTCGCGGCTGATGTACGTGGGCTTGGCCTTCCGCCCTCTGGACACCCAGACCTTTATCCAGCTCCACGATGAAGCCTTGCGGTACTTTGGCGGTCTGCCGGAGGAATGCGTTTACGATCAGACCAAGCTGGTGGTGATCAACGAGCAGTACCGGGAACTGACCCTCAACCAACGGTTCCATGAGTATGCCACCACGGCCGGGTTCCGGATCCATGCCTGCGAAGGCTATGACCCGGAGAGCAAGGGCAAGGTGGAAGCCGGCGTAAAATACGTCAAACAGGACTGCCTTTACGGCGAGGTCTTCCGGGACCAGGAACACGTGTGTCAGCACGTGCAGGACTGGGTTGAGAGTGTGGCCAATGTCCGCATCCACGGCACCACCGGAGAACCACCCCGGGAGCGGTTCGAGCAGGATGAACGAGAACATCTGGCGGCCTATCTGTCACCGGCGTGCGTGCAGTCTGTGGCCCGGGAGACACGAAGAGCCGACAAGACCGGCCTGATCGCCTGGAAGGCCAACAAATACTCCGTGCCCATGGCCTGGCAACAGGCCCGGGTGGGCGTTCTGGAGTCCGGCGGCCAACTGCACATCAGCGACCTGAGCACAGGCGACGTCATCGCCAGTCATGGCCTGTGTACGGACAAGGGCAAGGTGATCAAGAACACCCATCACTACCGGGATCATGCCCAGCGCGTGAGCAAGCTGGAAGCCGACATCAGCGCCCGGATCGGCAGTGATGTCGGGCATCGGTTGTGCCAGCAGCTCAAACGCTCCGAGCCCAAGATCTACAAGGATCAGTTGGTGGCTGCCCGCGACTTGCTCAAGCGCCACGAACCCGTGGATCCCGTGTTGATCACGACGCTGGCAGAGCGCCCCGGCATGACCGCCACACGACTGCAAAGCTACCTGGAAGCGGCCCAGGCCGCCGTCCTCCGGGAGCGGCAGCCGGAACCTCTGCCAGAACCCAAGGAAACACTGGACCTAAGTGCTTACCGGCGTCTTGGCCACTCCAGTGGCCAGGGGGTGACCCATGAGCCAGCTTGAGCAAACCGTGGCCCGATACCGCAGCCTGCGTCTGAGCGCAGCCGCCGATGAATTAACGAATCTGCTGGCTGAGGCAGAAGCCAACGAGATGTCTTATCTGAGCTTCGCGGACAGGCTTGCCGAACATGAGATGACTCAGCGCCAGGACAAACGTATCCGCCGGAACCGGAAGATGGCTGCGTTCCCAGCGGAGAAGCGCCTGGAGGGCTTCGACTACCGGCACCAGACCACCATTAACAAGCGCCAGGTGAACGCCTTGCTGGACTTCCAGTTCCTCGACGAACGGAACAACCTGGTGTTTATCGGCCCGCCGGGTGTGGGCAAGACCCACCTGGCCATCGGCATTGGCCACAAGGCAGTGGAAGCCGGTTACCGGGTGTTGTTCCGCAACGCCTTGGATCTGGTGGAAGAGCTGGAACTGGCCGAAATGAAGGGTGAGCTAAAAAAGCGGGTCAGCCAGTTGGCCAAGTACGACCTGCTGATCATCGATGAGCTGGGCTACCTGCCCATGACCCGGCAGGCCCGCTACAACCTGTTCCAGCTGATCAACAGCCTTTACGAATACCGGTCCATCATCCTGACCACCAACAAGGACTTCACCAGTTGGGGCGAGTTCTTCCACGACGACAACGTGGCGGTGCCGATCATTGACCGGGTTATCCACCATTCACACATCTTTATGTTGGGAGGAGAAAGCTATCGACTGAAGCAGAAAGTTACAAGCTAGACTATGAAAGGTGGGTCAATTTTATTGGCCAGGTGGGTCAAAATAAATGGCCATTGACATCTGGAAAGCGGGTACTCTGGTTTCCAGGAATTGGGCAACAATGTGGACTTTGA
>JAKLLS010000061.1 GCA_022014155.1 Marinobacter sp.
AAAGAAACCCCGGCACTCGGCCGGGGTTTCTCCTGAGTTAACTTCTATCTAAAGGCGCTTAGAAGTTGTACTGGGCAGCGAACAGGATGCGGTTGGCATCGCCGTCGTCACCGTTGACGTTCTCACGCTGCAGGAACTGGTATTCAACGCCCATCATGACGTTTTGTACCGGAGTCCACTGGTAGTTGGCCATGATTGCCTCGTTGGTTTCGCTCTCGCCGGCAACTGCTGCCGCACCGAGATCATCTTCGGCATCATCCCAATCCACTTCAACGATACCGTAACCGATGTTGATGCTACGGCCGCCGCCGAGGTTAAAGCCGGCACCAACAGAGCCGCCGTAACCGGAGATGGACTCTACATCGCCATCGCCATCCACGTAGGCGCTTGCGGCACCGAAGTTATCACCTGAGCGATACAGATAGCTGTTGGCGCCATCTGAGTAGCTGACGGTACCCTGGATGGTGATCATATCTGACAGCGCCATTTTGGCCGCCACAAAGGTAGCAAAACCAACGGTGCTCTCGTCGTCGTCACCGTCGTCGTAGCCTACCTGGTGCGCCAGAACGGCGGCTGAGTAGGACAGGCCGTCAGATGAATCTTCCAGTCGTGCGGTGAGCGCTGGCAGGCTATCTTTCTGCTCAACGTCTGCATCTAGGAAAGAGCTGTTCGGCTCTTCCAGAGAGATGGAAAGCGGACCTGAGGTGTAACGTGCCTGGGCGCTACGAGCCTGGAAGCCGGCAAGGCCTGGCAGGGAATCGAAGTCCAGGGTTGAAGTGTTGCCAACGAAGCTGCCGAAGTTGGACCAGGTCTGGCCCATCAGCACGCCATTGTACTCACCATAACCATGGCGAAGACGAAATGTGCCGCCGCGGAAATCACCCTCTACGTTAATCTTCACACCTTGTGGTGTCATGGTGGTCACGCCCAGGCGGCTTTGGACGGCATCTGCGCCGAAGTGACCGTCTGGCTCGTCGTCGTTGTTGGCGAGGCCAGCGTACGAGCCGGAACGCGTGCTCAGTGACTGATCGCTGTCAATGTCATAGGAAGCGTTAAGGCGAGCGTAACCATATACGCTCATTTCGTAGTCGCCAGCGTTGAAGCTGACTGCTCCGGCTTGTCCAGCTACCCCCAATACCGCTGCTGCTGCCGTTGCACGGATTGCCATTCTCAGTTTGTTGCTTTGCATCGTTGTTGTCTCCACACATTATTTTTGTTGGACCCACTTCAAAGTAGTTACCAATCTGTGACATTTCAAATAAATTTGCGCATTAATTAGACGAATGTCTATACACGTAATCCGTTGCTTTACAGGCATCTGCGATTCGCAGTTCGGAGTAACATTAAACTATGCCCTCCAAAAGTACTGATTCAGGAGCTATTACGCCCGCTTTTCCGGATATCGGAGCTACCGGTGAAAGTCCGGATCGTGACCGGGTTTCCGGAATTGATATTCTTTTCTGATACGGAGGTGAAAGGGTGGTAGGTGTCAGGCGTTACCCGGGCGGATGTGCTCATGCCCCCAGTGGCGTATGATAAATACAGCTTTAATTCTTTGAACCGTTTTCGAGAGAGCCCGATGAACAGAGAACCCGTCAGTCGCGAACTTTTTGATGAAGTCATGGTGCCGAACTACGCTCCCGGCTCAATCATTCCGGTACGTGGAGAAGGCTCCCGCATCTGGGACCAGGATGGCCGTGAGTTTGTGGATCTTCAGGGTGGCATTGCGGTGACCTGTCTTGGCCACTGCCATCCAGGCCTGGTGGGCGTGTTAACAGACCAGGCCGAGAAGCTCTGGCACCTGTCCAATGTCATGACCAACGAACCGGCTCTTCGTCTGGCCAAGACCCTGTGTAATCTGACCTTTGCCGAGCGTGTGTTTTTCGCCAATTCCGGCGGTGAAGCCAACGAGGCCGCGTTCAAGCTTGCCCGCCGCTATGCCTGGGAACATTTCGGTCCCGAGAAGAACGAGATCATTTCCTTCACCAGTTCTTTTCACGGCCGCACCCTCTTTACCGTCAGCGTCGGTGGCCAGCCAAAATACCTGGAAGGCTTCGAGCCGGCGCCCGGTGGTATTCACCATGCCACGTTTAACGATCTGGAGTCGGTCCGAAAACTGATCTCCAAGGAGAAAACCTGCGCCGTCGTTGTTGAACCCATTCAGGGCGAGGGCGGCGTTATGCCCGCCGATCCGGAATTCCTGAAAGGTCTGCGCCAGCTCTGCGACGACAACGATGCCTTGCTGGTGTTCGATGAAGTCCAGAGCGGTGTCGGGCGTACCGGCCATTTGTATGCCTATGAAATGTACGACGTGATCCCGGACATCCTCTCCAGCGCCAAGGGCCTTGGTGGCGGTTTCCCGGTGGCAGCGATGCTGACTACTGCCAAAGTGGCCGCGAGTCTGGGCGTTGGCACCCACGGCAGCACATACGGCGGCAACGCACTGGCCTGCGCCGTCGCCCAGAAGGTCATCGACACCGTCAGCCAGCCGGACATTCTCAAAGGCGTCAAGGCTCGTTCCGAGCGTCTGCAAAAAGGCATGATGGCCATTGGCGAGCGTTATGGTGTGTTCAGCGAGGTTCGTGGAGCCGGTTTGCTGTTGGGCTGCGTTCTCACCGAAAAGTGGCAGGGCCGGGCCAAGGATTTCCTCAACGCGGGTCTGGACGAAGGTGTGATGGTCCTGATCGCCGGTGCGAATGTGGTCCGTCTGGCGCCGTCCCTGATCATTCCGGAATCCGATATCGAAGATGCTCTCGAGCGTTTCGAGGCGGCAGTAAAGAAGGTAACTGAAACCAACAAATAACACGGCAGTTGGTTCAGGGAAAGCTAGTACAGGGATAGAAGTGCGGGTGGGGTGACGATTATTTTTTTAGCCGCCTTTCTGAGCGCAGCGAGTTCTAAGGCACAAAAAAATAATCGTCACCCCATCTGCACCGCCCCCAAAGCATCTATCAACAAGGGAGGCCTTATGTGGTTGGTCCGTCCGATCAAAATGGATGACCTGCAAGGTGTACTGGGCATCTCCGGCGAGCAGGGTGCAAGGCTGTCATCGACCCTGCCAAAACAGGAAGACGCGCTAGCCGCCAAGATCGGCCACTCAGCCCGTTCTTTCGCCGACAAACTCAAGAGCGGAGAGTCCGCCCGCTTTCTGTTTGTTCTTCAGAACACCGCCACCGGCAAGATCCATGGCGTAGCGGGTATCGATGCCAGGGCTGGCAACGGCCAGCCATTCTATAACTACCGCCGGGATGCGCTGATACATGCGTCCCATGAACTGGGCGTGTCCCGCCGGGTTGAAGTGCTGTATCCGTCACATGCGTTGACCGATACCTCGCTCCTGTGTGCCTTCGCCATCGACCCCGAACTGAAGGGCACCGAAGCCTTTGAATTGCTCTCTCGTACCCGCTTGATGTTCATTGCCGAGCACCGGGAATGGTTTAGTAGCCGCATGGTGGTGGAAATTCAGGGTGTCCAGACCAGTCAAGGAGAAGTGCCATTCTGGGACAGTCTCGGTCGGCATTTTTTCGACATGGATTTTGAAACCGCAGACCAGTATTCGGGCCTGCTCAGTAAAACGTTCATTGCTGAACTGATGCCGCCCAACCCGATCTACGTCACTTTGCTCTCCGCTGCCGCCCGGGAGGCACTTGGGCATCCCCATGAGCTTGCCAATCCAACCTATGAGCTGCTGCAGCATGAAGGCTTCAGCGCCGGGTGTTACGTGGACATTTTTGACGCCGGCCCCGTGCTGGAGGCTCGAACCGACTGCCTGAGAACCGTCGTGACCAGCCACCGTGCCGTACTGCATGGCAGTCCTGCCGATACCGGCGATATCTGCCTGATCTCTGCCGGGCGGGGCGAGGATTTCCGCTGCACCCTGACACCTTTGGGTGAAACCCTGAAGAATGAAATCAGGGTACCGGTGAAAACCTGGAAATGCCTGGAGTGCAGCTCTGGTGATGATGTAAGGGTGGCGCCACTATGACCATCAAAAAGTCCGCAAGTTCAGGGAGGTCGCCATGCTGGTAATTCGTCCATTGCTGGAAACCGATCTGGATGCGTTGTACGACATGGCCCAGAACGCGGGGAAGGGGCTGACTACCTTGCCCGCCGATCGGGCGTTGCTTGAACGCAAGATCCAGCATGCCCGGGATACCTTCAACCAGCGGTGTGCGCCGGAAGCTGGCCTGTACCTGTTCGCTCTCGAAGATACTGAACTCAAGCGTTGTGTCGGTATCAGTGGCATCCAGGCCCGGGTGGGGCTGGATGAAGTGTTCTATAACTACCGGTTAAGCGTGACGGTCAATGCCTCGCGGGAGCTTGGGGTGCATGTGCGCACGCCGACCCTGCAACTGTCCAACGACATGACCGACACTACGGAAATCTGTTCCCTGCTTCTGTCTGACAGCCATCGCGGTGGTGGTAATGGGTTGCTGTTGTCCCGTTGTCGTTTCATGTATCTGGACAGTTTCCGCAAACATTTTTCGGAGAAGGTTTTCGCGGAAATGCGGGGGGTGTCGGACAAGCACGGGCGCAGCCCGTTATGGGACGCCCTGGGCAGCCAGTTTTTTGATATGGAATTCAGCCAGGCGGATATGTTGTCGGGCCTTGGCAACAAGTCCTTCATCGCTGAGTTGATGCCGAAATACCCCATCTATGTGCCGATGCTGCCCGACGCGGCTCGGGCCGTTATCGGCAAGGTTCATGACAACACTGCGCCCGCCCTGAGGATGCTGCAGGCAGAAGGGTTCAACTTCAACGGGCTGGTGGATATTTTTGATGGTGGCCCTGTGGTGGAAGCCTTTGTGCACAATATTCGCACCGTGCGGGAGAGTATCAACCGGCATGTGCTGATCAGTCACAAGCCGATGGACCTGAGTTTGCCTACGTCGGAGCGTGTGATGGTCTCCAACGTCTCCTTCAGGGACTTTCGGGTAACCACCATACCTGCGGAATGTATCGGGCCTGATACTGTCACCCTTAGTAAGGAGGTTGCGGACATTCTGTTGGTGGAATCCGGCGATCAGGTTCACCTGGCCCCCTTGAAAGACACTATATCCAAGACTCAAGTACCGGGAGGTGCACGTTATGGCAAACCTGACAGGTGAATTATTTATTGATGGTTTGTGGCTGCAGGGCCACGGCTTACCGTTTGAGTCGATCCAGCCGGTCACCGGCGACACCGTTTGGGACGGCGAAAGCGCCAGCCTGGAAGACGTGGATGCAGCGGTTCGTGAAGCCCGCAAAAGCTTTGTAGATTGGCGCAGGAAGTCGTTTGTCGAGCGTAAGGCCCTGGTCGAGGCGTTCGGTGAGAAGCTCGAGGAGCACAAGGAAGAACTGGCTCACCAGATTGGCCTGGAAACCGGCAAACCGCTTTGGGAGTCCCGCACTGAAGTGGCCGCGATGATTGGCAAGATTGGTATTTCTGTGAAGGCCTACAATGAGCGTACTGGCCATTCGGAATCCGAGGTGGCCGGTGGTCACGCGGTGTTGCGTCACCGTCCCCATGGTGTGGTCGCAGTTTTTGGCCCCTACAACTTTCCCGGCCACCTGCCCAACGGTCACATTGTGCCGGCACTGCTGGCAGGTAACACCGTGGTGTTCAAACCCAGTGAGTTAACGCCCGGGGTCGCCGAACTCACGGTGAAACTCTGGGAACGCGCTGGCCTGCCGGATGGTGTTATCAATCTGGTGCAGGGCGCGGCTGCTACCGGTAAATCCCTTGCCAGCCACCCGGGTATTGATGGTCTGTTCTTTACCGGCAGCTCTACGGTGGGTCACCTGTTGCACGAACAGTTTGGTGGTCAACCGGAGAAAATCCTGGCCCTGGAGATGGGGGGCAACAACCCGCTGATTGTTCAGGATGTGGCTGACATCGACGGCGCCGTTCATCACGCCTTGCAGTCCGCGTTCCTGTCGGCAGGCCAGCGCTGCACCTGTGCCCGTCGTTTGCTGGTTCCCAAGGGCACAAAAGGGGATCGCTTTATCGAGCGTCTGACGGAAGTCGCCGCGCGTATTCAGGTAGGTGAATTCGATGCCGAGCCGCAGCCGTTCATGGGTTCCGTAATCTCCGCCGAAGCGGCAGAGAAGCTGCTGGCGGTGCAGGGCAACATGATTGAGAAAGGCGCGCGCTCGCTGCTGGAAATGAAACAACTGAAGCCCGATACCGGCCTGTTGTCTCCCGGTATTGTGGATGCCACCGGGCTGGATCTGAGCGACGACGAATTTTTCGGGCCATTGTTGACGGTCTATCGTTACAAGAGTTTTGATGAGGCGCTGGAGCTGGCAAACAATACTCGATATGGCCTGTCCGCCGGCATTCTGACCGATGATCGCAAGCTCTATGAGCGGCTGGCCGACGAAGTGCGGGCCGGTATCGTCAACTGGAACCGCCCGCTGACCGGTGCCAGCAGCGCAGCCCCCTTTGGTGGTGTGGGTGCCAGCGGTAACCATCGCCCCAGCGCTTATTACGCGGCGGATTACTGCGCGTGGCCAATGGCCTCGCTGGAAGCGAAGAAGAGTGAGGTGCCGGACACTCTGGCGCCCGGGTTGAGTTTTGATTAATCAACGATTGATGGACTGACACATGCCCAAGCACGCGGTAGAAGCCAATTTCGATGGCCTGGTTGGCCCCACCCACAATTACGCCGGTCTGTCCTGGGGTAATGTGGCGTCCAAGTCCAATGTAAATGCGGTGTCCAACCCCAAGGAAGCCGCGCTTCAGGGGCTGGCGAAGATGAAGCGGCTGGCGGACCGGGGCTACGTTCAGGGCGTTTTGCCGCCCCACGAGCGGCCCCATATTCCCACCCTGAAGTCACTGGGTTTCACCGGATCGGACAAGGCTGTACTGGCGGCCGTTGCCCGGGAGAACCCTTCAATATTGGCGGCGGCGTCGTCCGCGTCGGCGATGTGGACCGCCAACGCGGCCACGGTGTCACCCAGCGCCGATACGTCCGATCATCGTGTGCACTTCACGCCGGCCAACCTGAGTGCCAAGTTTCATCGCTCCATTGAACATGTGGTGACCGGCAGGGTGCTGAAATCCATTTTTGCGGATGATGCCTGGTTTGCCCATCATCCGGCATTGCCGTCGGTCAGTCATTTTGGTGATGAAGGTGCAGCCAACCATACCCGTTTGTGCAGCCGTTACGGTGAGCCGGGGGTCGAGTTGTTTGTCTACGGCCAGGTGGCGTTCAATGAACGGGCACCGGCTCCGGTAAAGTATCCCGCACGACAAAGCCTGGAGGCTTCCCAGGCTATCGCCCGCCTGCACGGTTTGAAGGACAACCACGTGGTCTTCGCCCAGCAGAATCCGGCGGCCATTGATGCCGGGGTGTTCCATAACGATGTGATTGCCGTGGGGAATGCCAATACTCTGTTCTACCACGACATGGCTTTCCTTGAGGAAGAGAAGGTGCTGGCGGATATCCGCAGCCGGTTAACCGGTACTGAGTTACAGGCGGTGCGTGTCAGCAGCGAGGAGGTGTCCCTGGAGGATGCGGTGCGATCATACCTGTTCAACAGCCAGTTGCTGAATACCGCCGACGGTATGTTGCTGGCGGTGCCCGGCGAGTGTCGTGAGGTGCCGGCGGTCAGCCGCTATCTGGATGACCTGGTGAAAGGCGACAGTCCGATCACCTCGGTGGAGGTGTTTGACGTCAAACAGTCCATGCGTAACGGTGGTGGCCCGGCGTGCCTGCGCTTGCGTGTGGCACTGAACGACGACGAACTGAAAGCCATGCACCATGGCGTGTTGCTGAATGATGCCCTGTACGAACGCCTGACAACCTGGGTTGAAGCCCATTACCGCGAGGAACTGTCAACGGAAGATCTGGCGGACCCAATGCTGCTGGACGAAGTTCGCAAGGCTCTGGATGAGCTGAGCGGTATTCTCGGTCTGGGCTCAATCTACGATTTTCAGATTTGAGTTGCTGTGTCGGATTACGCCTGCGGCTCATTGTGCCGTTCACCGGTAAATCCGACAATATTCTTAAGAGGCAATAGAAGAAGTCAGCATCTCCATGGTGTGACGAATCAGCGCCTCCGCGGAGAAACCCGTGGGCGCTCCCGGTGCATCGCCGCCTTCCCGTTCCGCCATTTCACTCTGGCATAGAAGAATCACGCCGTGCAGGGCGCCACGGAGGTAAAGCGCCGTCTGTTCTGGGTCATGAATCCGGTCGCGGTTCATGGTGCCGTCCTCCAGCCCCAGACGAATCGCTCCCACCATCAGCTCCATCAGTTCCGATTTCGAGCACAGCATGTCCATGGCCTGTTGTTCGTCCGCTTCCGTCATAGCCGTGGACGCCTTGGTCATGGCTGAAAAGTAGTCCGGTTCTTCCAGGTAAAAGTGGTAGTAGGCCTCCCCCATGGCAGTGATCTGCGCCAGCCCCGTGGTGGCACTGTCCCGCGCCTGCTCAAAACGGCGGCACAGGCTTTGGCCTGCCCGCAGCATGATGCCTCGCTGGATCGCCGCCTTGTCCTTGAAGTACACGTACAGAAGAGCCCGGCTCAGGCTGGCGGTGCGGGCTATGTCATCCATGGACGTGCGGTCGTAACCCTTCTCCGAGAAAACCAGTTCAGCGGCGTCCAGGATAGCGTCGTAACGGGCCTGCTTTTCCCGCTCCCTGCGTGTTTTCAACTTCTCGCTCATTCTCGTGTCCGGTCGGTGGGGAACTACTCAGTCATCTTACCTTATGATAGATAAAAACCGATTATTGACAATTTGTCAAAGAATGACATTATGTCTGTTAACAACGATTGCTGCCAGGGATTTCGGGGCAGACAAACACCACAAACACGGAAGGAAGGGCCGGTCATGAATCCGAATCGAATCGTCATCAAACCTTTTCTGATTGCTGCCGTCGTGCTGATCATGGCGGGCTGCAAAGCCCAGGAAACTTCACATGAAAGCGTTATCCAGGCTGTCTCCGTTCGAACGGCGGAAGTGGCGGGTGGCCAGACCGAGGGTATTCCCCTGAGGTTTTCCGGGATTATCCGTGCTACCCAAAGGGCAACCCTGACGTTCCAGGTGAGCGGAACCCTGCGTGAGCGCGATGTGGAGCTTGGTCAGGAAGTCTCCGAGGGCGATTTACTGGCGCGGGTGTACAACCCGGCGCTGGAGCCGGCCCGTGACTCGGCCCGCGCCCGGCTGGACGAACTGAATACTCAGTACGATCAGGCAAAGCGGGAGTGGGAACGCTCCAGCCGGTTGCATGAGCGAGGGGTGGTTTCCGAGCAGACGCTGGAACAGCTCGCCGCCCGTCGTGATGGATTGCGGGCCAGTGTCGCCACTGCCCGAGCTTCGCTGGCGGAGGCGTCCCGATTACTGCAAGAAAGCGTGCTCAGAGCCCCGTTTAACGGGCGTGTGGAAGCAGTACTGGTTGAGCGGGATGAGTTCGTCGCTGCCGGTCAGCCAGTGATAAGGCTGTCTTCCCCCAAGGGCCGGGAAGTGGAAGTCCGGGTGCCGGCTTACATGCTGAGCCACGTCAGTCTGGGTCAACTGCTGCCGGTGTGGTCCGTACAGGATCGGAACCGTAAGCCGGAGACTGGTTCCATTGTCGAGATTGCGCAGGCAGGGGGCGTGCGAGGCGAGTTGCACCCGGTACTGGTGAGCCTGCCCGCTGATACCCTGGAGCCGGGGGAGCCGGTTGAGGTTGGTATCACGCCGACCGAGGTAGTGGCTACCACGGTTCCCCTGCTGTCGGTCATGAAATCCCCCAGCGGTGCCAGTGTGTTTCGGGTGGCGGACGGTATTGCACGTCGGGTACCTGTCGAAGTCCAGCGCGTGATCGGCGAACGTGTGGTTGTGGATGCTGAGGGTCTTGAATCGGGCGATCAGGTCATTTTCGCGGGCATGACTCGGGTAACCGATGGTGATGCCGTGGAGGTGCACTGATGGCTTCCCGGCTGCTGAACTACCAGCGTCTTCTGGGCATGGTGGTGACCATGCTTTGCCTGTTGGGGATCGCCGCCTACAGCACCATGCCAAGGCAGGAAGATCCATCGTTCCCCTATCGTGCCGGAATGGTGACCGTGAACTATCCCGGCGCCAGTGCGGATGCCGTTGAACGTCTGGTGCTGAATCCACTGGTGGATGAGTTGCGGCAAGTGGAAGAAGTCGATTTCACCCAGGCCACTGCGCGAACCGGGGTGGCCATCGTCCGGGTTCGCCTTAATGACACCATTTACGACACCGATTCGGCCTGGGACCGGGTGCGCCAGGCCATGGATCGGGCCCGGCTCGAGTTCCCCGCCGATGTTGGGCAAATGGCGCTGGATGATAGGTTGATCGACATTCCGGCCATCGTTCTGGCGGTGGGCGGCTCCACGTCGGTTACCGAGTTGAGCAAAGTGGCGGAGCGCCTGAAGCAGAACCTGGCGGATATACCCGGCGTTTCCAGGATTGAACTGGAAGGAGACGCCGACGAGCAGATCACCCTGGCCCTGGACGATGCAGCCATGTTTCGCCTGGGTATCTCACCGGCCCGGGTGATGGATACCCTGGCCCGTCGTAACCAGACTATTCCCGGTGGTTTCGTGGTGGTGGACGGCCGCCGCATGTCGGTATTGCCCAACAGTGAATTTGCGGATATCGACGCCATTCGGGCGACACCTATTGAACTGCCGGACGGTTCACAGGTACCGCTGGCTGCAGCCGCCGAGGTGTGGCGTGGGCCGGAAGAACCGCGGCAACCGGAAACCTGGTTTGACGGTGAGCGGGTGGTGCTGGTTTCCGTCATTATGGAAGAAGACTCCACCGATGCCATCCGCTTTGGTGAGCGGGTGAGGGAACGGCTGGACGCCATTCGTGGTGACTTTGCTCCGTACCAGATACGTGAAATGTTCTTCCAGCCGGACAAGGTGGAGCAACGCCTGGACAACCTGGCCTGGAGTCTGGTGTTGTCTGTGCTCATTATTGTTGCGGTGGTATTTACCGGCATGGGCATTCGCATGGGGATACTGGTGGCCTCCATTCTGCCGATGGTGGCGTTGATCAGTATCGGTCTGTATGACCTGGGCGGTGGTGTGCTGCACCAGATCGCTGTGATTGGCATGGTGATCTCCCTCGGTATCCTGATCGACAATGCCATCGTGATCGTAGAGAGCATCCAGGGGCACCTGGATAATGGCATGCGCCGGCTGGATGCCCTTAAACAATCAGTCCGGGAACTGGCCGGCCCCCTCGGCGCCTCCACCGGAACCACCCTGGCGGCCTTTGCGCCGTTGTTATTGTCCAAGGGTGGGACCGCAGATTTTACCCGGGGTGTGCCGGTGATGATCATGCTGACGTTGTCCGTCAGCTATCTGTTGGCCATCTCCGCCGTGCCCCTGCTGGCTGCGCGGTTCCTCAAGCCCAGTCAGGCCACGGGGCAGGATCGCCTGGTGGGGTTGGCCCGGTTCCTTGGTGGACTGGTGTATCGAATGCCTGGAAAGCTGATGCTGGCAGGCCTGGTTCTGGTGCTTATCAGCCTGGCATTGACCCCCTTCATGAAGCAGCAATTCTTCCCCAATGCCGATCGACCACAGGTCATCGTGGAGCTCTACATGCCCGAAGGCACCGATCAGGAGCGTACCTCGATCGTGGCCGCCGATCTTGAGCGGGCCATCCGTGAGCGACCCGAGGCCGTCCAGGTTCATCGGTTCACCGGCTTCACCGGGCCGAGTTTCTACTACAACCTGCAGCGCTCGCCCCAGGCACCCAACCGGGGCCGCATCGTGATATCGACATCGACACTGGCTGATACCACGGAACTGATTCCCTGGATCCGCGGATACGCCAACAGCTATTTGCCGGAACTGAACCTGTCGGTGGGTATTCTGGGGCAGGGGCCGCCCCGAGCCGCGCCGGTGGAAGTCAGGGTGTACCATGCCGATGATGACACCAGAGCGGAAGCCGTGGAGCAGGTATTTTCGGCGTTGCGGCGAGTCGAAGGCACGGTGGACGTGCGTCACGATCTGGATATTGGCGTGCCCAGTATTTCAATTAACGTGGATGACGCCAGTGCCGCGCGCTACGGCATCAATCGTTCCGATGTAGCCCAGGGGCTGTACGGTCAGAGCTTTGGTGTGGTTGCGGAACAGTACCGCCAGGAGGAAGATCCCATACCTCTGGTGCTGCGGTCTCGCGAAGGCACCAACCTGTCGCTGTCGCGCCTGTTGTCGATAAACATCTACAACGACCAGGGCGACGCTGTACCGCTGTCCGCAGTGACCTCGATAGAAACCTCCTGGGAACCGGCAGCGCGCTACCTCCGCAATGGCGTGCGAATGAATACCGTCACTGCCAACTTGCTGACCGGATACAGCTTCAGCCAGGCCTTGCAGGGGCTGGAAGCAGCATTGGAGGAAAACCCACTACCCCCGGGAACGCGACTGGCCATGGGCGGTGACGCGGAAGGCTCCGACGATGCCAACAATGCGCTGCTGACAACCGCTCCGATCGGCATATTGCTGTTGCTGTTCTTCCTGCTTATCCAGTTCAACTCCTTCCGCCGCGTGGGCATCATTCTGCTGACCGTGCCACTGGCAACGGTCGGCATCTTTCCTGGCCTGGTGCTGTCCGGATCGCCATTCGGGTTCCAGTCGCTGCTTGGGGTGATCGCCCTGGTGGGTATCGTGGTGAATAACGCCATCGTGTTGCTGGACGTTATGGACCGACAACTGGAAAAAGGAGAGGGCATTCGAGAGGCGGTACGCACCGCAGTGGAACAACGCACCCGCCCGATCCTGCTGACCACCGCAACCACTGTAGCGGGTCTGCTGCCGCTGGCATTCTCCAGCTCCACACTGTGGCCGCCAATGGCCTGGGCGATTATCTCGGGCCTGCTGGCCTCCACGGTACTGACCTTACTGGTCATTCCATCGGTCTGCAGTAAGGTCATCCGCTGCAGGGTCGCCGAACCCGAGAACGCACCGGCCTAAACAACGGCAGGTGGGATCAGGCCCCGAGCGATTGCCGGGGCCTGATCAGCAACCCGACCCGCTGACCCACCGGCACATTCCGGTTGGGAAACACAATTGACTCCGGTGAATGCCCCACCCGATACTCCGTCTCGGCATCCTCCCAGATCAGCGTGCCGGGAGCGTACTCGGTAAAATTGGACACATCATCCGGAACATGGAAGCGAAAGCTGTCGCCGGTATTGATGATCTCATGCACCACTTCAAAGATGGCCAGGTGATCGTGAGGCTGCCTGGGCGGAACCGACGGTAGTCCACTCATACGACGACGCAGCGCATCGCCAATGCCGGCGAACCGGCGCAGATCGTTCTGACCAAACGGCCGAACCTTCCCCAACTCCACCGTAAAACTCTCCGCCTTCAGCACAGAAGACGAAAACGACGAAAACGTCGTCCCCTCCCGGTGCTGCAGCAGCAACGTCTCAACCCCGGCCTCCAGCAAAAAGTCACACTGCGCCCGCGGTACTTCCCGCCTTGCCACGAACGGGTACAACGCAAACTTCTCCCGCCGGGATGGTCGAATCGCCGTATGCAAATCGTAGTGACACAGCGTGTGTGGATGCAACGCAGCAAACTGCCGGCAAGCCTCCTCCAGCAACTGCGCCCGGGCTGCCTCGGGTAAGCCGTGGTATTCCTCTTTGCCGTGAGCACCATGGAACAGCCGGTTCATATTCGCATCAATAAAACGTTCACCAGCGACCATGGCTGGCGGATTCCCCAGAATCAGCAGCACCGGACAAGCCAGCGTCCATTGCCCGTTCAACAGCTCCGTCACCAGACCGTTCAACACCTCAATAGGCGCGGTTTCATTGCCATGGACGCCGGCAGAAATGATCAATGCTTCATGATTGGGATTAGGACGATCGGCTGGGGGGCAGAGTTCGAGAACCCCAACGGCCCGGCGAATGGCGCGAGTGCCATCAGGCAATTGGGTTTTGACTTCGGGAAGCGGATTAGTGCAGTTGGCGAGTGTATTGACCAACCAGTCGGCATGAGCATCAAAGAGACAATCACTGGCTTTCATAGAATCCCCGCAAAGAGTCTGGGGCCAGCCGGCAGGAGCGCCTCCCGGGAATCTTGAAGGCCAGGGACGGCCTGAAAGAAGCGCACATGGATGTGCTCGTAGCGGTTCCCGGGAGGCGCTCCTGCCGGCTGGCCATGCACCATTGGCGGACCGTTAAAGTTATAGTCAGGAACTCAAAGGCCGCTGATGCTTCAGCAAATGATTTTCCAGCTTGCGGAACGCGAACACCAGTGCAAACGTCAGCAGCATATAAAGCAGAGCCACAAACAGGAAAGCATCGAACGGCGCATAAAACCGCGAGTAAATGTTCCGGGCAGCACCGGTCAGATCCACAATGGTCACCACACTGGCAATAGCACTCGCGTGAAGCATGAAAATCACCTCATTCGAGTACGCCTGCACCGCCCGCCGCGCCGCACTCGGCAACACAATACGCCGCATGCGCAGGAACCAGTTCATGCCATAGGCCTTGGCCGCCTCAATCTCCCCGTGCGGCGTCGACACAATGGCACCGCGGATAATCTCGGTCGTATAGGCCGCCGTATTCAGCGTGAACGCCAGCAGGGCCGGGTAGAAGGGCTCGCGGAAAATCTCCCACCAGAAGGTTTCCTGAATACCCTCAATCTGCGCCAGGCCGTAATAAATAATATAAAGCTGAATCAGCAGCGGCGTGCCACGGAACAGATAGGTATAGAGCCACACCGGGCCCGAAATAAAGGGATTCCTGACCGTACGCATTATCGCTAGCGGGACAGCAACCGCCAGGCCAATCACCAGCGACAGGAATACCAGATGCACCGTCGTGACCAGACCGTCCCAGTATTCCATGATGGTCATGGCAGTAAAGATGTCGTTCTGGTTCAGCCACTGGGCAATAAAATCAGGCATCACTTAACCCTCCTGAACCACGCCGACGTTGGCCCGTTTGTTGAGCCACTTGATAAACAATTCCGAGCCCGCTGTCAGGGTCAGGTACATAAATGCCACCGGAATGAAAAAGTGGAACGGCATCCGCTCCGCCTTGGCGGCTTCCTCGGCCACGCGGACCATATCCGTCAACCCGATAATGGACACCAGTGCCGTGGTTTTGAGCAGTACCTGCCAGTTGTTGCCGATGCCGGGCAGGGCATGACGCAGCATCTGCGGAAACATAATCCGGCGGAATGTGTGCCAGCGTGTGAAACCGTAGGCGCGGGCGGCTTCAATCTGCCCGGATTCCACCGCCAGGAATGCCCCGCGGAAGGTTTCGGTCATGTAGGCGCCGAAGATCAGTCCGATCGTGAGTACCCCGGAGATGAACGGATCGAACTGGAAGAAAAAGTCGATTTCGTAAGCGTCCCAGATGTAGTCCGAGAGCATATTCACGACAACCTGACCGCCGTAATAGAACAGCAGCATCATGACCAGGTCGGGTACACCGCGGATCAGCGTGGTGTAGGCGGTGGCCGCACCTTTGGCCGCCCGACTGTTTGATAACTTGGCAGAGGCGCCGATCAGCCCGAGGACCACGGCGAGGGCAAGGGAGAGGAAGGCCAGTTCAATGGTGACAACCGCCCCTTCCATCAGGGCCGGGCCATAGCCTTTCAAATCGAGCATGGGAACGTCCGGTAAGCAGGGGGCGGCCTTAATGGCCGCCCCGAAGCAATTTTACATCTTGATGTCGTAAGCGAAGTACTTCTTCATGATGGTGTCGTAGGTACCATCTTCCTTCAGGGTGGCCAGGGCAGCGTTGATTTCCTCGGCCAGGTCCTTGTCACGCTTGCGCATGGCAACACCTACGCCTTCGCCCAGCTTGACCGGCTCCGCAACTTCCTTGAAACCTTCTTTGCTCAGAACGGTCTGCTCACCCACCGGGTAGTCCACAAAGACGACGTCCAGACGCTGACCTTCCAGATCCAGCACCATGTCATCGGCGGTGGTGTAGCGCTTGATGGTGACAATGCCGCCCATGTTTTCGGTCACGTAGGTGTCCATGGTCGTGCCACGCTGAACGCCGACAGTCTTGCCTTTCATTGCGTCCATATCGGTAACGTCGGTAGAGAAGCCCTCAGGACCGAACCAGCCACCCGGGGTGTTGTAGTACGGCTCGGAGAACAGAACCCGCTCGGCGCGTTCCGGAGTGATGGACATGGAAGACATGATCAGGTCGAACTTGCGTGCCAGCAGGCCCGGAATCATACCGTCCCATGCCTGGATAACGAATTCGCAGTTGGCATTCATTTCTTCGCACATGGCTTCTGCCAGTTCGACTTCGAAGCCGGTCAGCTCGCCATTGTCGTCCTTGTATTCGAACGGTTCGTAGGGCACATCAAACGCGATACGGAGGTCACGTTCCTGGGCCTGTACACCGCCTGTCATCATGGCCAGGGCACAGGTTGCTGCAACGATCAGTTTTTTCATGTGTCACTTCTCCAGTGGTTTGCCTTGTGGGCTTTATTTTTGTTGGAAGTTTTTGGTTCCAACTTTTTATTTCTTCACCGGTTCAAGATAGCACCGAGTGTCAGAAGTTGGGAGCCAGGAACTGTTTCATCCGTTCCGAATCCGGGTTATCAAACACTTTATCGGGTGTACCCTGTTCCTCGATCACGCCCTGATGCAAGAACAGGACCTGAGTCGACACATCCCTTGCAAATGCCATCTCGTGGGTGACCACGATCATGGTGCGGCCTTCCTCGGCCAGGCTTTGCATAACCCTCAGTACTTCACCGACCAGCTCCGGGTCCAGTGCCGATGTCGGTTCGTCAAACAGCATGACCTCGGGCTCCATGGCCAGTGCGCGGGCAATCGCCGCCCGCTGTTGCTGACCACCCGACATCTGGGCCGGGTAGTAATCCTTGCGCTCGTAGATTCCGACTTTGTTCAGGTAGGCTTCGGCGCGCTCAATGGCTTCCTTTTTCGGAACCTTGAGGACATTGATTGGAGCTTCAATGATGTTTTCAAGCACGGTCATGTGGGACCAGAGGTTGAAGCTCTGGAAGACCATGGACAGCTTGGCGCGGATTAATTCAACCTGCTTGTTATCGGCGGGAATGCGCTCGCCCTTGCGGTTTTTGGTGAACCGGATTGGGTCGCCGTGCACGATGATGTCGCCGGAAGTCGGAGTTTCGAGCATGTTGATGCAGCGTAGGAATGTACTCTTCCCGGAGCCGGAACTGCCAATCAGGGAAACCACATCACCTTTACGGGTTTCCAGCGAGATCCCCTTGAGCACTTCAAGCTGGTCAAAGGTTTTGTGAATATCCCTGCAGATCAAAGGCGCTTGTTCCGCCATGGGCGACTCCTGAGGCTGTCATTCAAAGGCGCATGTTTTACGGACTGTGGCATCGGAAATCAATACCCCTTATGAAGGGTTTTGCCGAGAATCACGACAGATACCACCAAATCATTGTGTCGCACTGATTGAGCAATGCAAGTTTTGCTGTTCAGGCGGAGGGTGTCACGCCGGACTTTGAATGCTCTGTATCAATGGGCATCCGAATGACTTCTGCTCCCTGGCTTTCCAGATCCCTCATGGAGTCCGCAACAAAGCGAACGTGATCTATGGCAGCTTTTCTGGCAGAGGCTGGTTTTCCCGCCAGAATAGCCTGATAGATCCGACGATGCTGCTTCATTATGGAATGCCGCATTGCTTCTCGGGGATTGAGGTTGGCGACGGATGCCTGTACCGACAACAGCATCATGTTCTTCAGGCCCTTGAGCATGTGTACCAGAATGGGGTTGTGGGAAGCTTCGACAATGGCCTGGTGAAAACCGTGATCCGGCTTGGCATTACTCAGCGGATCCGTTTCTTCGAGCATCCTGAACGCTATCGTGAGACGGTGGCGGTCCCTGCTGGTTGCGCGCTGGGCGGCCAGGAATGCTGCCTGCCCCTCCAGTTGTTCCCTGACTTCGAGGAGGTCATACATGGTCCGGGGATGACCTGCAAAAAGATGCATGAGGGGGCCGTTGTCATCGAGATCCCTGGTTGCCGGAACAATGCTGGCAACAAAGGACCCTTTGCCGTGAAATGTATCGATCACACCGCGTCCCTGTAACTCATGCAGTGCCTCCCGGATAATGGCTCTGGAGACCCCCAGCCGATCGGCCAGTTGGCGCTCCGAGGGGATCTTCTGATCCGGAGCGAGACCGCCATCCAGAATCAGTTGCTCCAATCGGTACGATATTTCCTGAGATCTTCCCATCGTCTATGTCCGTTCGCTTCCACTGGTCTGACCACTGATACGACTTTATACGTGTACCAAGTCCTTCTGCCTGATTGCCCTGTAGCCCTTTAACTATGGCTTATCGGAGTGTTCACGTCTATTTCGCACAGTTTAAAAACTGGTCGGACCAGTTGGTAATTCTCTGGACTAAACGTGAATCGCCTACGAAGATCTTTCTAATACCGGCACCCGCTGGTGTTGGCTTCACTCTGATAACAACAACGTCAACGGAGATGTGTCAATGGACATCAAGTGGAACACGAAATCGCAATGTGATGATGGAAATCTGCGGCCCCGCAGGAGCTTCCTGAAAAGCATGATGGTCGGCGCTACTTTGTGTGGGGCTCTTCTTGTGGGGGCGGGGCAGGCCCAGGCGGCAACAACCTGGAAAATCCAGTCCGTGTGGGATGCCGGCACTGTCGGATACGACTTATTCGAGGAATGGTGTAACAGCATGGAGGAGAAGTCCGGCGGCGAGCTGATTTTCAAGCCGTTTCCTGCCAAGGCTGTTGCGGCGGATAACAACGCGTTGTTTGATGCAGTTCGGAATGGTGTACTGCAGGGGATGAACCCGTTCACCCTTTACTGGTCTGGCAAAATCCCGGCTTCGGTGTTCCTGTCGTCCTACCCGGCGGGCCCGGATCAACCGCACCAGTGGGACACCATGTTCTATTCCCTGGGTATGCTTGAGAAGACCCGGGAGATCTACAAAAAGTTTGGTCTCTTTTACGTAGGTCCAATCCAGCATGACGCGAACATTATTCATTCCAAGAAACCAGTGAATAGCCTGGCTGACCTCAAGGGTATGAAGATCCGTGTGCCGGGCGGCATGGTGGCAGAGGTATTTCAGCAGTTCGGTGTTTCCACTGTGAGCCTGCCGGGTTCCGATATCTTCCCGGCCCTTGAAAAGGGCACCATTGATGCGGCGGATTATGTGGGGCCGGCGGTGAACTGGGAACTGGGTTTTTCCCAGGTGACCGACTACATCCTGTTCGGACCTCCCGGTGTGATGTCCGTGTACCAGCCGGTGGATCTGATGGATCTGACCGTCAACCTGCGTGCCTGGAATTCCCTGGATCCGAAACTCCAGCAGCTGGTTGAGGATGAGGTGCGTATCTATTCACAGAAACACTACCTGACCATCCAGAAACGCAACATTGAGGCCATGAAAAAGTTCAAGGAAGCGGGCGATACGGTCAGTCGGCTGAGCCAGGCGGATCTGGAAGAGTTCCGTCGTAAAGCCATCCCGATCTGGTACAAGTGGGCCAACAAAGACGACGATGCCCGTGCGATCTTCGATATGCAGCTTGAGTACATGATGAACGAAACCGTTGGTTACATCAGCGAGGAAGACCTTGAGGGTGTGCCAGGCAAGTAACGCTGTATGGCATCAATAAAAACAAAACATGGGGAAGGACAGGGACTACTCCAGGGGAGATGTCTCACCTTCCCCGTTTTGTGGCTGAGGAAGTAACAACATGTCTGATCTTGAAGGCTTCGGTTTCGTTTTACCGCACTGGTTTTACTGGGGCTGGCTTGCAGTCATGCCGCTGATCATGATGGCCTGGGATAAGTGGAGCAGTGGCCGTGGCGGCGAGACTGCCGAATCTGAGTTAACGCCGGCAGAGCTACAGGCGCAGGAAGACGATCCGCTGGTTTACCTTCAGTTCGAGGGGAACTGGTTTACCCGGATTGTTGACTGGATTTGCGATAAATCCGGTTTGTTCGTGTCCTTCTGGACGGTGAACGCCGTCGTGTTCTATTTCTTCGAAGTGGTCATGCGTTACCTGTTCAACATGCCGACCATCTGGGTGCACGAATCCAGCTTCCTGTTGTTGGGGATGCAGTACCTGCTCGCCGGGGCATTCGCCATGCTCCATGGTGCCCATGTACGGGTCGATGTGATGTACAACCTATTGCCGGTGCGTGGAAGGGTCGGTATGGACATCTTTACGTCGATGTTCTTCTTCATGTTCGCCCTGGTGCTGCTGACCACCTCCTGGACCTTTTTTCAGAATTCCTACTCCATGGGCGAGACAACGGTTGAGACCTGGGGCATTCAGTACT
>JAKLLS010000062.1:0-2917 GCA_022014155.1 Marinobacter sp.
GGTGCAGGACGACCGTCGCGATATCGGGATATTTCTACCTGGCCGGTATAAGAGTCTTTAAAGGCTGGAACAAAACGGGCCTGGGCGTTATTTTCACTCAAACCGCCGGTTCCGGCATATTGCTGATTCTCTTTTACCAAAAATGATGGACGTTGTTGGATTAACATCATGCACCTTCCAGATATTAACGACGCTGCGCTGAACTCCTTACCTGTACATAAAATTTCGATTCCTTTACGGTTTTAACTTACCGCTTCTGCGTTATTGCCGAACTATTCAAAACGGATGGGACTGGTCATCTTTTCGCACTAGTACCAATGGAGTAATCAATGGGCCTCTTCGCCGGGTCACGGTCTTGTCTGAAAAGTGCACGGCAATCCGGTCATCGGTTGATTTCAGAGTTCTTTGCCCGCTTGCCATTCTTTAAACCGCATTGTCAGACTGGCGCCCACGGAGAGAAAAGGCTCCGGTGGTAGTTGTTTAGGCGCGCTGTGCGCCATGAAGTCGTCCAGCATGGCGCTGCGTCCCAATACGGCAAGTTCTGCCGCCATCATCCCGGAGAGGGTTCCCTTCACCGTGCCCAGGCCGTTTTGGCAACATGCGGAGTAGATGCGCTCGTCCACCTCGCCAAACGCCGGCATGGAATTCCAGGACAGGCACAGCCGGCCACCCCAGCGATATTCCATGGGTACATCCTTTAACATGGGAAAACGCGCCTCGAAGGACTGGTCATGCATCTCAGATGCATGGTGCAGTTGCTTTTCGGTCACTTCCATCTGCTGGTTCAGAGTGAAATGATTGCGAATGACCAATCGGTGGCCACTGCCCTGATAGTCCCGGCAGCGTCGCACTGTCGTGCCCATGGGGTCGGCCGGGAGAATGCCCCAGTCGTCCCGCCCACCCAATTTCTTGCACTCGGCCCCGGTCAGAGCCCGTGTCATCGAGGAGTAGGTAAAAACGTGCAACAACTGGCGCGGGAAATAGCCGAAGGACTGAATGTGTCCGTTTACCGCCAGTATGACTTTCTGCGCGCTGACGCTTCCACCGGGTGTGCGAACCTTATGCCGCTTCCCCTGCTCAATGGCCACCACGGGGCTGTTCTCGAAGATCCTGACCCGCGGGCTCAAGTGCCGGGCGACTCCCCGGACATAGGCAGCCGGTTGGATCATGGCGGCGCCGGGGGTGAAAAATCCCTGATGATAGAACTCAATGCCAGTGATGTCTTTCAAGTCACTGGCATCAAGCAACTGAAAGGGTTCATCCAGCCCTTCGAGGTGTTTGGTGTAGCTGTTAACGTGTTTGATGCCACGTTGGGTTGCTGCGCCGGTGATCCTGCCACAGGGGTTGAAGACATCCCTGGGCAATCCGAATTCATCCGCCATGGTGGCGACGAATTCAATCGCCGCCCGGTTCAGCTTGATTTGCTTGCGATCCGAGTCCGCCGAGCCGGCGTAGGTTTCGGAATTCAAATCGTGCGGCAGGTCGATCATGAAACCGCTGTTCCGACCCGCCGGCCCTTCCGCCAGACGTCGGGCTTCCAACAGCACAATGGATTGATCGGGTGGTACCAACTGCGATAATCGTCGGGCGGCAGCCAATCCGGCAAAACCAGCCCCGACAATAACCCAGTCCGCCTCAATCCCTTCCTCCAATTCAGGATAGCGCGGCGCGGCGGACAGGATACAGTCCCATGCCGCCGGCCCTGGATCACGGGGGAAACGTTTTACAGTCAACGTGTTGGACATTCGTCGACAGCCTCATCGCTCAGGTCCAACCAGATCGTTTTCAGCTGGGTGAATTGATCGTGGGCATGAATGGAATTATCGCGACCACCGAATCCGGACTGCTTATAACCACCGAAAGGTGTCGTGATATCCCCTTCGCCAAAACAGTTCACGGTCACGGTGCCGGCCCGCAATGCCTGCGCGGCGCGCAAGGATTTCTTGGCATTCGCGGTGAAGACCGAGGCCGCCAGACCGTAGGGCGTGTCGTTAGCCACCTTAATGGCTTCGTCATAACTGTTGACGGTGATCACTGACAGGATCGGTCCGAAGATTTCTTCGCGCGCCAATCGGTCTTCACTTGTGACGTTATCGAAGACGGTCGGCAGGATGTAGGTCCCGTCCCGTGTTTCTCCCCCGAGGATCAACGTATGGTTGGCCTCTTTCCCAATCTGCAGATACTCGCTTACCTTGGCGAAGTGGGTCTTGTCCACCAGGGCGCCGAGTTGGTTGGACGGGTCCAGCGGATCACCGGTGCGCCATTGGCGAGCATGATCGACGATGCGATCCATCAGAGCCCCCTTGATGCCAGACTGGACGATCAGCCTGGAGCCAGCAGAGCAATTCTCGCCCATGTTCCAGAAGGCGGCCTGTACCACCTGCTCGGCTACGCGATCCAGATCCTCGGCGTCGTCCAGCACGATACAGGGATTCTTGCCGCCCATCTCAAGTACGACTTCCTTGAGATTGGAATCAGCCGAATACTTCAGGAAGCGGCGACCAGTGTCGGTCGAACCGGTAAAGGTGACCATGTCGATACCACTGTGCTGACCGATGGCGGCACCGACCACTGAACCGGAGCCGGTGAGTATGTTCAATACCCCATCCGGCAGACCGGCTTCGGATGCCAGTTCCGCGACACGCAAGGCGGTCAGTGAGGTTTGCGAGGCTGGCTTGACGACCATCGAGCAGCCAGAGGCCAGGGCCGGACCAATCTTCCAGGCCAGCATCAGCAACGGGAAGTTCCACGGCAGCACAGCGCCGACAACACCGATAGGCTCCCGTACCACCATGGCAACGGCGTCGGGTCCGACAGGCGCGGTCTGATCATAGATCTTGTCGATCAGTTCGGCATGCCAGGTCAGAGTGTGAATCACTTCCGGGATATCGACAGTGACGCAATCCAGAATCGGTTT
>JAKLLS010000062.1:3017-20244 GCA_022014155.1 Marinobacter sp.
TCTTCTTGGGTCAGTAAATCAGTCACGGTTTGGGCCCCCTTTATCGATCAGGATTCGGATTCGATGCGCGCTATCGTTGTTTTCAGTGTCTCGACCACCCGCTCCATGGCCTGCTTGTCTTCATTGTCCAAGCCACGTAACGGAGCGCGAACCTCACCGCCAAACCGACCGTCCAGGGTGACGCCATACTTCACGCACTGAATGAATTTTCCGCCCTGTTCGAGCACCCGCATCAGCGGCATCATGGCAGCCATGATCCGCCGACCCTTGACGAAGTCGCCCTCCAGCACACAGGCGCGGTATAAAGCAAGGTGCTCCTTGGCGAGGAAGTTGGCCCCGGCGCAGACCCAACTGCGGGCACCCCAGGCGAAGAACTCCAGCGCCTGATCGTCCATACCACAGGACATCTGAATGTGGGGATAGTCGCATGCCAACATATGCGCCCTGTTGATGTCCCCGGAGCTTTCCTTGATGGCACAGACATTGGGTGAACTAGCGATCTGATCGAGACATTCAGCCTCCATGTTGATGCCCATTCGATCAGGGTAGTTGTACAGCATGATTGGCAGGTTCGCCGCCCGGTCAACGCTTAGAATATGCTGGGCCAACTCACTCTGCGTGGGCAAGGAGTACGGCGGCGTGGCGACCAGGATAGCGTCGGCACCATTATCAGCCGCCTGCTCCGCAAGCTTGACGGAGTCCCTGGGATCCATGGCGCCGGTGCCAAACACCAGGCTCTGATCCGGGCCCATGGATTCCTTAGCGAGACGCAGCAACTTGATACGCTCCTCATGGGACTCGACATAGTATTCGCCAGTGGTGCCGCCAACGACCAGTCCGTGAACACCGGCCTCGACCAGGTATTGGATCTGCTCGGAAAAAGCGTCGTATTGAATATCACCTTGATCATTGAACGGCGTGATGACAGGTGCGTGTATGCCCTCGAATTGCATAGTACCCACTCCTTCTGTTGATTATTGTTGAATTATTGAACTATAGAAATGGTACCGGCAGGCAGGAAAACGCCACAATCAACATTTATTGCGTGAAAGGAATAACTTCAGGTTATGCAAAAAAGGGTAATTCAGGACGTTACGCGGGTTTCTTCCTTGTCGATGCGGGCCATGAGCCATTCATAGAAGGTTTCCAAAGCCTGGTTTTCCCTGTTTGACTCCGAGTAAGACAGGTAGTGCAGTTTCTCCCGGAAGGCAGCGCCGGGCCCACAGGGCCGGACCAAGGCACCTGTCTCCAGAAGAGGGGCAATCAGATGGTGGTAGCCGAGACAAACACCCTGCCCTTGCATTGTCATGGTAATCAGCAGGTTGTAATCGTTTGAACTGAAAGAGTGTTCCTGCTGTTTGCGCCGATCCAGGTCGATACCGTGAAAAGAAAACCAGGTAGACCAGTCAACGTGTTCAGCCACCTGGGAACGGCCGTAGGGTGACAGCTCCAGCAATGCTACATCGGCCAGTTCTTCCAGTGATTCAATTTCCGGGTGGCGATTCAGGTAATCCGGTGAGCAAATCGGGTAAATAAGATCGTAAAACAGCGGCACCGAATGGTAACCATCACGGGGGTCGCTGACCTTGTTTATAAAAACATCCGGATAAACCCCCGGTTCCAGCGTAAGGAAGTTATTTGTAGAAACAACATTAATGTCGATGTGCGGATAACGGCTGAAAAACTCCGGCAGATGGTTGGCCAGCCAGAGCGCGGCGAATGCCGGCGAACAGCAGATCGTCAGCTCCTGTTGTCTGCGGCTACCCTCCGTTATTCGCTGGGCCGCCTGGGCAATGTTGATAAAGGAAAGCGAAACCGCATCGTAGAGGATGGAGCCGGCCTCGGTCAGCTCTACGGCCCGCCCGGCACGTTTAAACAGAGGTACGCCGAGTGATTCCTCCAATTCCCGGATTTGCCGACTGACGGCTGCCTGGGTTACGCAAAGTGCTTCAGCGGCACGCGTGAAATTCTGGTACTTGGCGGCCGCAACAAAGGAGCGCACGGCGCGCAGAGACGGCATTTGAACCAATATTTGGTCCGGCCCTACATGCTTTACCATAACCTGAGGTTCTCATTTCTCCGAATTAAAAGTCGTTTTGATCTGCAATAGGCCAAAAATACACTCGTATGAAAGTCGAACCGCATTGTAGAGCTATTATTGCGATGCGTGACTTCCGTTGTATTAGCTGACTTATAAAAGAACCCTATCATATACCAAGGTCAAAAGAGGCTGGGAAGAATGTCATTTAAAAGAACAATTCATGCTATAGACACTCACGCAGGCGAACCGATGCGAGTTATCACTGGCGGTGTTCCAAACATCCCCGGAAAAACCGTGTACGAGAAGATGGTATGGCTGAGAGAGAATGACGACCAGTTGCGAAAACTAATGCTACGTGAGCCTCGCGGTTATCCACCTCTGTGTTGCAATATTATTGTTCCACCCTGCCATCCCGATGCCGACGCAGGCTACGTTATTATGGAGCAGGTAGAGTATCCGGTCATGTCTGGTGGCAACACTATTTCTGTGGCAACGGTGTTGCTTGAAATGGGCATGCTGCCGATGCGCGAACCTGTTACAGAGCTTATTTTAGAATCGCCGGCCGGCCTGATTCGTGTCCGGGCCGAGTGCAAGGATGGCAAGGTGAAAAACGTCACTTTCAGGAATGTTCCGGCATTTGCGGCCTACCTTGATGCAGAAATAGAGGTGCCTCATCTCGGCAAGGTGACTGTGGATGTTGGGTGGGGAGGCATGTTTTATGTCATTGCGGACGTTCGCCAGTTTCCCGGAGTGGAGCTAATACCCGAGCATGGAGCGGAGATAGCGCGAATTTCGGCCATGATCCGGCAGGCAGCGATTGAGCAGCTACCCGTTGAACACCCTGACTATCCTGGCGTCGGAATCACGATTTCACAGCTTTCCGGGCCGGCAAGTAGCCCGGATGCTGATTGGAAGAATGCGGTAACAGTGGCTTCTGGTGATTTGGACTGGGACAGACCCAGTACCTGGACAGGCGCCCTTGACCGGTGCCCATGCGGCACCGGCACATGCGCAAAGATGGCGGTTCTTCATGCCAAGGGGGAGCTTCCGCTGAACCAGAATTTTCGCCACCAGGGCATCCTCGGTAACGTGTTTACCGGAAAGCTTGTCGAGGAAACGAGAATTGGTGAAAAGACAGCGGTCGTACCGACCATCACCGGAACAAGCTGGATCTACGGGATCAACACCTATGTGCTGGACAACGATGACCCATTCACAGAAGGGTTTTGTGTGCAGGATATCTGGGCCTGAATACTGAGGCAAAGAAGCAACCCCATCCGCCGCTCACAAGTAGCGGCGGATCTTCTCAAGCACCACAGTGTCAATTGAAATGGGCTCCTCTTGCGAAATACAGTCTTGTACCGAGCGGCGACCGGGCACGTAAGCGCCACGCTCTGCAAGTCGGTCAAGGTGCTGGCTCAGGCGGGTAGAAAAACCTTCTTCCACAACGGTGGGCATGATCGTAATGATCGTCATCGCCGCGTCGATCACCTGATCGCCGTCAAGATCCGGCATATCGAGCGACCAGGAGGCACCGGACAATCCAGCTGCGAGGCACTCCACCATCAGCGCCACGTTTGCGCCTTTCGCACCACCGAATGCCAAAAGTGCACCGCGCAGGCCAGCCTTTGCATCGTTGGTCACGTTTCCCATCTCGTCGATTGCCCAGCCTAAGGGAATCTCGCGCCCTTCTTCCGCTGCCTTCACCAGGTTAATAAACGCTGTGGCGCTGGACGCCTGGTCAAAAACAAGTGGCGCGTTAATATCGGCCAAGGGTACGGCAAACGCCATTGGATTGGTGCCAAAAATGATCTTGCCACCGGGCGCCCCCGCGACAGCAGGTGGACTGCTGGACACAGCAAATGCGATCACGCCTTTCAGGGCCAGACGTCGAACATAGTAGCCCAGTTCACCGGTGGTATAACTGTTGCCTTGGGTAAAGATCGTAACACCCAGCTTCCGGGTGTTTTCGACAAGCGTTGGCATTGCCCGGTCGAAGCCGAGCTGAGCAATACCCCCATCCGCGTCGGAGTGGATGAAGGCAGACAAAGGCGACCTGATTTTCGGTTCTGCGTCTCTGTTGATGCGTCCCGCTCGGAAACTGGAAAGATAATCCAGAAGATGCGGGAATCCGACACCGGGATGTCCGAAAAGCGCAGCCGAAACCGTCGCCTTTGCCAGGGAACGCGCGGTGGCATGGTTGGCGCCCGCGGCGAGACAGGCCTGTTCAGCCAATGTCTCTGCATCGTGGGCGGAAAGCGTCTGCTGCCCCAAGAAAACATACCTCTTCTGTAATTAATTCACGTATCCAAGCAGCCTTGGCAGGAAAAGCGACAGTGCCGGCCAGTAGGTCGTGATCAGCATCACCGGCAGAGCGGCAAGCAGCATGAAGCTGAAGGCTGGCCGTATAACCTGTGACATTCCAACGTTGCCGATCCGACAACTCATAAACAGAATGGGCGCCATGGGTGGGCTGTTGCAGCCGATCACGACGCTGGTGCCGACGATGGCGGCAAAATGCACCGGATGGATGCCGATGCTTTCCATGACCGGCAACAGCAGCGGGCTGAGGATGGCCACGACACTCACGTCGTCCATGATCATCCCCATCAGGATCAGGAAGATATTGACCATGAGGAGAATAAGCAGTTTGTTATGGAACAACTCGAGCAACAACTCGGTCAACTGCTGTGGCACTCGCTCGAAGGTGAAGATACGACTGGCCACGAAGGAAAAGAGCAGAATAATCATGATGACGCCCGTGGTCGTGGCGGCATGGATGAAGCTCTGTGCCAGGGCCTTCAGGTCGAGGTCGCGATAAACAAACAATCCGACGGGAATGGCGTAGACGACGGCAATGGCGGCTGCTTCGGTGGGGGTGAAGATGCCACCGTAAATGCCCCCCAGGATGATGACCGGGAGCATCAAGGCGGGGAAGGCCTTCCAGCCGGTACTACCGATATTCCGGAACCGGTCGCTCAGCATGAGCTTTTCCGGGCTGGAGTCGGGATTCTTGCGCATCTTGATGGCGTTGATCACGCACAGGAATATCATTAGCAAAATGCCTGGCCCGATGGTAGCCAGGAAGACCGCTGCGACGGATTGCCGGGTGACCACTGCGTACAGAATCATGGTGATACTGGGCGGGATCAACAGGCCGAGCAGCGAAGATATCCCCACCAGAGCGGTGGAATACGGGCGGCTGTAGCCGTGTTTTTCCATCGGGCCGATCATAATGGTGCCGATCGCGGCCACCGCAGCCGAGGCCGTCCCCGAAATAGCACCAAATACACCGCAGCCCACCACCATCGAGGTTCCCATCCCACTGCGGGAGGAGCCGACGATAGCCTCGACAAAGCGTATGAGCCTGGCCGCAATCCCCCCTGACTGCATCAAATAGCCGGTCATGATAAATAATGGGAGAGCGAGCAGGATAATGGAATTGATGGACCAGAAGCCCGTTGTCATCAGTGACGATATATCAACGCCATAGGCGAGAGAAAGTACGAGAGTCATGGCGGCGAACGAGAATACCACCGGTACGCCTATGATCATTAACAATATGACTGCGCCTATCGCTAACAAGGCACCCATGTGTTTCTCCTGTTATTTTAGGAAGTCTCTTGAGGAGAGACTTCTTATTGGGTCACAGCTTTTCTGAATAGTTTGCTGATGTCATGAATGAGGTCCCGCAGTACATAGAGCAACAGCAGAATACTCGCAACGAAAAGGCTTCCTTGAGAAAGGTATTGCGGAATACCGAACACCGGTGTGACTTGCCCCTTCTCGAAACCCCAGGAAAATAGACTGTAGCTCCAGGCGACGAAAAAACCCGCCATCACCACCGACAGGATTGTGGCAATGAGCCTCATTGTGTCGTGCAAGGCCTCACTGTCGGAAAAAGCCTGAAAGAAATCGGCACTGAGATGAGTCCTCTCCCGCGAGGCCAGGGCCGCTCCGAGCATGTACACCCACATGGCGGCCATCAACACCAACTCCTCAAGGCCAAAGACCTGAACGTCGAGCAGCGCTCTGAATACGATGCCGACGACCATTGCAAAGGAAATGAAAAGACCCAGCACAGTAACGGCCACCTTTATAACAAACGCCAGCACATTATCGACGCGGGCCAGGTAATCCATAATCGTTTTCATTTTTAACCCCCAAAAGGTATCGAGCATAGAGTGGCCCTCACTACTCACTAGCAGGACCACTCCATGTCACCCGGCAGGTATTATTTATTTGGGTTCTGATGCATGCTCGCGGACGGCGGTCATAATCTCTTCCCCCATGGTTTCCTCCGCTTCGACCCAGACGGTCTCGCGAACCCGTTTAACCCAGGCAGCCATCTCTTCATCGGACGGCACGATGTATTCCATGCCATCTTCCTGTGCCTTCTGGATCCATTTTTCATCCTCAGCCCTGGCATTCTGGAATTGCTCATTGACCACAACTTCCACAGCACCCGAGATGATTCCGCGATCTTCTTCGTCGAGAGCGTTCCAGGAATCCTGGTTCATCAGGAACGTATAGAAGGAAAAGTTGTGTTTGGAGTGGACGAAATAATCGAGCAGGTCGTTGAAATAGGTATAGTCCCAGAAAATAACGTTACTCGAATCACCATTGACGACCCCGGTCTGGAGGGAGGTGTAGACCTCGGACCAGTCGATGGGGACGGCCTGGAACCCCATGGCCTGTATGGTTTGAGGCAGCGGGAAGATGGGTTGGGACCGAAGCTTGATCCCCTGTGCGTCGTCATAGTTAGTAGCGTATGTTTCCGCGGTCGCTATACCGCCAAAGCCTTCCGGAAAGGGTCCCAGGTATTCCAGACCAATATCCGAAAGGATGGGCCCAACGACTTCCGAAACCCAACCATCCTTGCCATAGGCAATCAATGCTTCATCCCAGCCCAAGGTCATATAGGGCAACTGCAATACACCAAGCCGCTCATCGTAGGAGGTTTGGGGCCACCCCAAAAAGAGGTCGATGTTACCTCTGACCAATTGATCGAAAAGCTCCTGAGGCCCACCAATCTCGTCCTGATAGAAGACATTCATGGTGATTCTGCCGTCGGATTGTTCTTCGACAATATCGGAGATTTTCTTTACGGCCAGACCGTTGGGGGATTCCCGGTCACCTGCCTCCGTTGCGATCGTAAGTCTTAATTTTTCATCGCTTGCCCAAGTGGAAGCTGAGAAACCAAGGGCGGCGATAACCAATACTGCGATTATGCTCGAACTGGCTTTTATTGGATTTTTTAACGTCATAGCACCTTCTCCAGGGAAGTTATTGTTGTTGGAATTTAACTCTTGCCTGATTACAGCCGGGCATGTTTCCAAGCCGGCATCCAGGCATAAATCCAATCTAGTGCCGTGGCGGAGGTAATGGAAACGACTTTTTTTCAGTACAAAGCAAAACCTGAGGTTATCGTTGCCATGACAGGAGGGCGTGGACGGCCCTTTTACCAATGGAGGCCATCGTTCGATGGCGCATGAGGTTATTATTACCGGTGGTCAACTGCGTTATTCTCTGCCATTCTTCATCTAACAGGATTTAGACGCCGCAAATGACAACTAATTCGATGTCGCCACAAATCACGGGCACTTCAACTTCACCCTTAGTCTCTCGTTTAAAGACACCCTTGCGTATCGGCTTTATCCTGCGCGAACATTTTTCAATGGTTGCCTTCACGGCCGCCGTTGATGCGCTGGTGACGACAAACCTCGTCACGCCGGAACCCGCTTTCGAACACTTCACAATCGGGGCCCGAGGTTGCAGTGTGCTCAGCGACCTCGGCATTGAAGTGTCCACCAGGACTGATCTGGAATCCTTCAAGGTCGATCCCGAACGGGTTGACATGCTGATTGTCTGCGGTGGTTATCGTAGCCAACTGGAACCCGAGCCTCACCTGCTCAACACTTTGAGGGCAGCCGACCACAAGGGCATTCGTTTGGGCGGCCTGTGGAATGGAGGGGTAACCCTGATTCAGGCAGGTCTGATGGACCATCATGCCTGCGCCCTGCACCCTGACAACCACGCCTACGTCCGCGAGAATTACCCTGCCGTAAAAGTATCCGCCAACGCTTACGAAATGGAAGACCACTACGCCACCTGCGCCGGGCCGGTCAGTGCATTGGAAATGATGCTGAAGTTGATCGGCCAGTTGTTACACAATCCACACATTGTCCGTGCGGTACGTGAAATTCTCAGTTGCGACCAGGTTGCCGAGCAGGTGGGCCCAGTTCCGCTAAATGTGGGGGACGATCCTACCTTACCGGAAGCCCTGCAGACCTTGCTGGCGCTAATGCGGGCCAACATCGAAGAACCGCTCTCGCTCCCGGAACTGGCACAGTGTGTCAACCTCTCCCGCCGTCAGATGGAGCGCCTGTTCCAAACCCACCTGGACACGTCTCCTTCGCGCTATTATCTGGAACTCAGGCTGGTCCATGCCCGGCGCCTGCTGATGCAAACGAACCGAAGCATCCTGGACATCTCCCTGGCCAGCGGCTTCGTCAGCAGCAGTCATTTCAGTAACTGTTTCAAGGATTATTTCGGCATCACGCCATCGACAGCCAGACTACACCGATAATAGATGAATACCCTGGTACAATTCTTCAACCGCCAGCGACCTCATTCATCCTATGCAAGCAGGTCGCGACGACGCTTATCATCCCTGTGGTTGGTTTCCCGAACCTTTTCTTCGAGTTTTCAGCGTTTGGAAGGTGATCGGGAGGGGACTCGCACTCGTAAGAAATACCCTGAGCTTCCGGCCCCCTCCAGTCCTCAAAAGCTCAGGGACGCACTTCCAGAACAATATTGAACGGGGTTTCTGCGGCCCTTCGTACTTTGCTGAAACCGCCTTCTTTGATAACGGCTGTGAGTTTGCGCTCTCCCGCCTGGGCCCCAAGCGCAAAGCCGGTCCTCTGTGCCAGTGCCGTGGGTACACAGATACTCGTTGAGGCAGCGTAAAACAGCCGTCCTACCGGGTTAAAGTTATCACTCAGCTCATCAGCCGCCATGGGCTCCACCACCATCCAGGTGCCATCCGGCTTAAGCTGATTCCGCACATGGGACGCAGTTCCGATCGGATCCCCCATATCATGCAACGCATCAAAACAGGTCACGAGATCAAAATCACCGCCATCGAAATCCGTGGCCGTGGCCTGCTCAAACCGGACTCGATCCGGGGCCAGATCATGTTCATCACGATGCGCATTCGCGGAATCTATAGACCCACCGTGAAAATCGTAGCCAATAAACGTGGAATTCGGGAACGCTGCTGCCATCAATAATGTGGAATGGCCGTGACCGCAGCCGAGGTCCGCGACCCGCGCGCCACGCTCCAGTTTTTCGACCATTCCATCCAGCGCAGGGAGCCAATGCTGCACAAGATTATGGACATAGCCCGGGCGGAAGAACTTGGCGACCGCACAGAACATACAGTGGGCCTGATCGCCCCAAGCTACACCCTCACCGGTGCGAAACCCTTCGCTCACCTTGGGCTCATTCTCGAATGTGGTAAACGCATTTTCAAAGCCCCCGATCATATAAACCGGGCTGTCCTCATCAGCGAACACCATCGCTTGCTCCGGGGGTAAACGGAACCGTTTAGTCGTCCTGTCGTAGGCGAGATAATTGGACGCTGCATGGTGCGCCAACCATTCCCGCAGATAACGTTCGGAATAGCCGGTTCGCTCAGCGAGTTCCAACGAGGTTGCAGGCCCCCTGCTCTTTAGCTCACGATACAGTCCCAGCCGGTCGCCGATCTTGACCAAGGCAGCGCTGTAGGCACCACCCAGATCGCCAAGTACCTGCCCCACAAAGGCATTCAGTTTATCTTCATCAAATGTCTGCATTGCTTCCATCATGTTTCTTCCATATCAGGTAGAGATGTGAGGTTGTCCCTTTGGACATAGTTATGATGGGAGCATTGGCATTGTGGATGAATGATCATTCGTCCAGCGTTGATGACTGAAATACCTGAGTTCAGGAGAAGGCCGGAGGAACCGAACGCTCACGACGCCAGGCAGCGGGAGATAAGCCTACAGCGCGCTTGAATGAACGGCTAAACGCCTCTTCGGATTCATATCCCACTTCACCGGCAATGGTTGCTATCTTCGCTTTGGATTCGACCAACAAGTTGGAAGCGACCTGCATCCGCCAGCTTCTGAGGTATTGCATGGGGGGTTGTCCGACCAGTTCCACGAATCTGTCCTGTAGCGCAGATCGGGAGAGGCCGGCATGGTCTGAAAGCTTTTCCAGCGTCCAGGCATCAGCCGGGGATTGGTGCATCAACCCCAGAACCCGACCAACATGACGATCACGCAGTCCCGCCAACCATCCGGTCTGGCTTTCCGGCATTTTGCTGAGGTAAAAACGGATCAGGTCAACAAACATCATTTCGCTCATACGCTCAAGGATCGCTTCACCGCCTGGTCTTTTTGAGCGCGACTCGGCTTCAACCAGTCTGGCAAGCTGCCCGGCCCAGTTACCGTCAGTCAACTCATTGGCACGAGCGTGCATCACTCTTGGTAATGCGGTCAGCAACGGGTTGAATGGCCCCTTGTCGCAACCCAGAAAACCACAGAGCAACGCAGCGCCAGAGGCACTATCCGGCCCTTGCTTTGCCGCTGTTGCAGGCCGAGCCCGAAAGTCGTCCTCCTGGCAGAGCATGAACGGCAATCCCGAACACTGTTTCAGCGTAGAAACCAGGTGTTCGAGATCCGGTTCCGCTCGCAGTCCCGGGATACTGGACATCACATGTGGATCGCCGTGAGGAAAGAGGATCACATCCCCTTCATTCATTTCAAACGGTGCCTCGCCCGTTATACCTGCCCAACAAGATCCCTTTAACACCACGTGATATTCCATCATGTGTTCGGAAGCCGGCATCACGGCATGGGCAATCAGATGAGCGGCCGGTGCCTCAGTCACCCAGGCGCCGACACATTCGACGTGGAAAAATAGTGCTCCGCGCAAACGGACACAGCGCAGCAAGCCGGAGAGCGTATCTTCATTCATGACGGCTGCACCGGTAGATGAGAAATAGTCCGGGTTGCTGCAGCAGCCCGGATACCGTTCTACTCAACTCTATTAAAGACGGGAAATCGCTGAATAACCAGAATCTAGTAAAGTCTTTCACGCTCGTCGTTCAGCACGATTTCGTGCATTTGCTGTTCAGTAAGTTCCAGATTTCCCGCATCAACCATGGTCCTGGCCAAACGGGGCAAATCGTCAACAGCTGGCCAAAGCTCGGGTTGCCAAAGCTTTGATCGGATAATGCACTTGGAACAATGAAAGAAGGCTTCACTGATATTCACGATGATGACCAGCTTCGGACTACGTCCGTTAATGGCCATGGACTGACGAAGCGACTCATCCCGGACGATCTGAGCAGTGCCACTGATGCGCAGTGTCTCGGACTTGCCCGGAATCAGAAAGATAAGCCCGACATTCGGGTTCTGCAAAATATTTTCCATGGTATCTGCACGGTTGTTTCCCGGGCGATCGGGTATGGCCAGCGTTGTGTCGTCGAGAATCTTCACGAATCCGGAGGGGTCCCCTTTCGGGGAAACGTCGACATTACCCGCACCATCAGCCGATGCCACCAATACAAAAGGCGAGCGTTGAATGAATGCACCGCAATGCCGGTCAAGCCGGCTCAGGCATTTGCGAGTCACCAGTTCGCTCGGTTCATTCAGGATCGAACGAAGCTGATCCCTTGTTTCCACTATGTCACTGAATCTGTTCATATCCTTACCCACTCCGAAATCCGATCCTATACCCACACGGAACTCTGGTCGCCGGCGACCACAAATGGATGTGCTCCGGTGGGAAGCTGTAGGATAGAGAAGAGTCTGGAGTGACAACATGATTGAATTACCGGAATACTTGATTGCACGTCTGTAATTGGCCAATTACACAGGGTCTGTATATGCTGAGTTAAGGCGTGCGAAAGGAGGAAACACTATGCGTTATATAGCTGCACTACTATTTGGTCTGTTCCTTGCCGGCACTGTGGCAGCTTCGCAGTGTCCCGCTCTTGTTGCCAAGGTGGATTCACAACTGGAGTCTGCCCAACTCGACAGTGCGACCGCAAGTAACATCAAGGCGCTCCGTGACCAGGGTCAGGCCCTGCACGAGCAGGGCAACCACGGGGAGTCAGTCAAGGTCCTGAAAGAGGCTCTGTCAATGTTCCCTGAATAATCCTGAGCGCCCTGTGTCGTATCTTAACGAAGGTCCGGTTATCGAGGTGGGAGGTTAATCTCCCACCTCTGCTTTTAGCGATTAGAATCCCAACTCAATCCCCACGTTCAGACGGCTCCGATCCTGGAAGCGACCCAGTTGCCCTTCCCTGTCACCACTGAAAAAGTCCGCACCAGTATTGAGAGTTACATTGGTCGCGACCTGGTAATCCACGTTTACTTGCCACAGGGCGTCTCGATTGTCGAAGCTATAGATCAAAAGTGATTCCAGCTGGACAACCTGGTTCATGAAATCGCGGCGCAGCAGCAATGTCGCGCTTTCTTCCGTGCGCGGAACATCAAGACCTTTATCGCGAACCGACTGGAAAAACTGTCCGCTTAACAGTGTGTCCGTCAACCCGCTGTAGTCCAGGCCCAGAACATAACTGAGTTCACCGGTAGACTGGAGGCCATGCACAGATGAAGCGTATTTTCGTTCTGATTCATATCCGGCTTCCAGCCTGAAGGTGTAATCCCCAAAGGCATTGGCGGCCGTTATTCCAAACAGGTGGGAGCGGTTGTAGCTGGCTCTAATCGCCTGTTCCGAAGGATCAACGGTAAAAATCGGGTCGTCGATGGTGTGGTACAGATAGTTGAGAGTGAGATCCCACCCCTTCCAGTATCGCCCAAGGCGGGCACCGTAATCGCTCTCACTGAATGCCTGTGGTCGGTCAACCGTTAGTGTGCCTGCCCCATTGAAGGGGTCATCCAGCAATGCATAGGCTGCTCCCGGTTCCGGTACCTCGGTGACCGTACTGTCTGGTACCCACACCAACTGCAGGCTCCATGAGTCCACGGGTATTTCAGCTTGGGCGCTCCAGAGGGGGATGCGTCGGTCTTCCATCTCAGGAAGGATAAATTCACGGTGATTCAGTGGATTAATAACGTCCAGCACGCGCAGGCCATCGGCCTGGCCCCAAACGATCTGTTGTTTACCAATACGGATAAAGGTATCGCCCAGGTAGTCATCCACGAACAGTTCGCGCAATTCGAGATCCGTGTGGTTGTCAGGGAAGATACGACGATTAATGCCTGACCTGAAAGGCTGTGCCGGCCTACCCGGCTCAAGTTTGTCCTCAAGATCCCAGCGTGCAAGAAGTTTGGCGGTCACCTTGGTACCGCCGTCAAATCGAGCCGTTATCTCGGGTTTTATCGCCAACTGGTTTGTCTGCCATTCGCCGGTGTTTACTTCGTAGCCTGATTTCCACTGGCTAATCCCGCTGAAGCCGACGTCGACAGCCCATAACGCCTGTGACATCAGGGTCATGATCATGAACGCAAAAATCTGGCGCCTCATATCAGTACCCGCGTTTCAATGCGTTCTGTTCGAACAGCCGGGGAGGTACAGCGGCGCCATAGTCAGTATTGCTGAACAGTATCCGCGTTTGGTGGCCGGTTTTGTGATTCTTCGCCTCAATCTCTTCGACAGACCAGATACCATCTATCTTGACTATTTTCCTGGTATGGACGGTTTTCAAATGGTTGCCGGCAATATCCCAGTAATCTGACAATCGTGGCATCCAGACTTCGGGGTCGATTCGTAACAGCACCTTGCTGTAACCAAGAACCGAAGCGACTTCCGAAGAAGCGGGCCTGGCTTCGATCACCCAGGTATGACGGCCATCCACCTCCTCTTCACCCACTAGGGTAAAGTGATAGTCTTCCGCAGAAATCTTGCTCTCTTTCTTGATTTCTTCGTAAGTGAAGTCAGTACCAAGGAAATAGTCCCCCCTGTCCGATGCCGAAATCCTCCGAACCTTCCGCAACGCTGGTAGGTAAAGCCATTGGTCATCATCCCGGGCATTATCCGCATAGTCCCATGTCAGAAAGGCAGTCCCTTTAACGTTGACAGGGCTGGTATAAAAAATGACGGTCTTCTTGGTATCACCGAAATACCTCCGAAACGCCGCCGTTTCCTCGACCCGGGTGTTGCCACGGCGATCGGTTAACTCGATTCGCATTTCCCGGTAAACGGAATCGCCTTCGTCCCGTGCATTCAGCTGTTGAATAACACTGTCACCGCTTGGCGACTGTTGTGCGGACGCCAGCTGGGCACCAAACGCCAGTGCAATGAGCACCAATGCAAGTGCAGCGCCTCGCCATTTGCTTTGCTTTTGCCCAAACAGGAAGGCGGGTTTGAATACCAGGGCAATGGCGGGTAGCAGCACCAGGCTGGAAATGAACGCGATGCCAACGGACATGGCAACTAACAGCCCGAAGTTAACCAGAGGTGGCACCTGGCTGGTCATCAATACGCCAAAACCAAGCCCGACCGCCAGGAAGTTGTACCAAAGTGCACGTCCGGAAAGCTGGAACACTGACTGGATTCGTTGCTGCACCGTTGTGTCGGATTGCATGCTCAATACCTCCTTCAGGCGGTCGAGTGTGTAGATGGCGAAATCGACGCTCAGACCAATAGCAATAGCTGCAAACATGGAAGTGCCAACGCCCAGCCAGATATCCGTTACGCCCATCACGGCATAAACAGTCAGGATGGCCAGCCCCACCGGCGTGGCAGCCATGACACCACCCACCAGTGACCGGAAGAGCAAGGCCGCCATAACGAGAACGGCAATAAAGGCCGCCATCACACTGTTGAAGTGACTGGCGGCAATGCCTTGTATCCAGTGGTAGTCCACGTTGACACGCCCGCTAACGTTGGCGCTGACGCCAGGTTCTGAGAAGTGCTGTTCAAGGTAGGATTCCAGTCTGGGAATCAGCTCCCTGGACGTGAGATAGGACCCTGTGGAGAGGTTCGCCCGTACCAGGGCAATTCGGCGTTCAGGATCAATTTTGTCCTCAAAATCGGTGGGAGACGCGGAAGCTGTATACAGCAGGAACAACTGGGCAGTCAGATTTGGGTCATTGGGGATACTGTAGTACTGGTCATCCCCTTCATTGACTGCTTTGTGCATCTGCTGGATGTAGTCGACTATTGATGTCGAACCATTAATCTCCGGTTGCTCCTCAAGGAAGTGCTGCAGGTTCCGGATGCGGTTTAACACCTCTGGCTCGTACAGTCCGTTGGCATCAGAGGTCTCAATCACTACGTCCAGGTAATAGCTTCCATCCATGCTGGCGTTAATGGCTTTGTCGGCTTGATACAAAGGCTCGGACGCCTGGAAATTTTCGATGCGTTCCTCATTGATAACGACCTTGCTGCTTCCAACCACGCCGATCGCACCGATCAGGACAGCGACCGCCAGGGTGACCCGAGGCTTTTGCGTGCCCAGTACGGAAAGCGTTCTGGACAGAAGGCTTGGCGGTGCCATGTTATGGGCAACCTTGATGCGACGGCTTGGCTTCAACTTTAGAAGGCTCAACAGGCAAGGTGTCACCAGCAGGCTCAACAGCCATGCTGCTATCACAGAGAGCGCGCCAAACACCCCAAAGTACTGGAGGGGCGGCATATCATTGGTGGGATGGAGCGCCAGAAAGCCTGCGGCGGTGGTTAGCGTCGTCAACGTGACCGGGCGCCAGACCCGCGCCACGGCATGGGCAATCACGCGATGGTGATCCATTGACGAGTGGCTGACCATGGTGTCGTAGTATTCTGAGAAAATGTGGATGGAGTCCGCCACGGCGATCCCGATCATGCACACAATCAAGCCATTGGTGATGACGAAAAAAGACACACCGGAAACAGCCATCGCTCCCAGGCCCACAACCACGGTGCCTGCCACCACGAAGTTGGGAACAAGCGCGGCCCTGGGTGTCAGGAATGCAACAATCAGAATCAGGGTAATGATCAGACCGGCAAGTGGGTTCAGCCGTTTTGCATCCTGGTCGATATAATTGGAAAGATACCCGGCCACGGCCCCCTCACCGGCGACATGAATTTCGTCATTCGCCCCGGTCGGTGCATCTTCTACCAAAGCCATGATTTGGTCATAGGTGGCTTCCGCTTTGGTTTCATCCAGTAGCTCAACAATAAGGAGCGTGGCGGTTCCATCCCGCGCCACCAGGCTTCCCTGAAAGAGCGGGAAGTCACTGACTGCGGCCTTGATCCAATCCGCGCGTTGTTCGTCTACCGGGCCTTCGCCATAAAAGTCGTCGACCTCCATGCCATCCTCGGTACCGCGAATATTGGACTCGGTGGACAGGCTGGTAATCCGGTCAGGATCCACATTGGGTACCTGCTCAACTCGCTCCGTCAGCCATTTCACGAGACCAAGGCTTTGGGGGTTGAAGATCCCGGATTCCCCTTCATTCATAACCGCAATAACGATGGGATCCCGAAGGTTGAAAATATCTTCGACTTTTTCCCGATAAACGAGCGCTGGCTCGTCAGGGCTGATGAAGGCGTCAGCCTGTGTATTTTTCGTCAATTTCCCGAGTTGGCTGCCAAGGCCTACCAAAATCGCTAAGGCGATGCTCAAAACAGCCCATCGCCAACGGATAACGGTAAGAAAAAAAGCTTCAGCTCGTGCCGATGTCTTACTCATCGTCTTCTCCTGATGTATATACACTATAGATCGCCAATAAAACCACAAAGGAAGCCATCAATGCGCTCCACCACCTCATCGCCTCGCAATATGCGGCGATGCCCCAATGCCCTGGTTTCCAACAAATGGCATGACGGAAAGCGCTGACGTAACTCCAACGCCTCGGAAAATGGAATTTCCTTGTCTTCCAGGTCATGAACGATCATGACCTGTTGGGTGATATGCTCAGCCAGACCAGTCATATCAAGGTCACTGATTGCGATCCCGACATGGGATTCAACCGATGTCAGAAAGCGTTTTTCCGCTAATCCACCCAGCCCGAGAAATGCTGAGAATCGAGTCAGGATACCGTGGAAATGAGCGGGGCCCGAGATTAGGACCAGGCGTTCTATTGAACGATCATGCGCCTGCACGTAGCAAAGCACCCCAGCTCCCATCGAATGCCCAATGGCTGCATGTACAGGCTCACCAATAAAGACCAATGCGGCCCGGACTGC
>JAKLLS010000063.1 GCA_022014155.1 Marinobacter sp.
GGACATGTTCATGGTCATACCCCGGGAAGTAGCCATACCGGAGCCGCTGCTCGACCTACTGACAGACGACAACGAGTACTGCCTGAGCTCCCCAAAACAATGCCAGCTGGTCAGGGCAGAATCCCACGAAGGTGTGGTTTACTGGTTATTGCTCACGAACCGGTACGGTTCTTATATAGCGGGAGACGTCTACAGCGATGATTCGGGCAGCATGAAAGCCATCGGCAATCTTTCCAGCCCCGGCTGCCACGAATCCCTCGAAGCCCGGCTTAGCGAGGATACCCAACTGGTGCCGGTGGAAAGCCCGTTTGTGGCGTTCACGGACGGTCAGTGTTTTTACCTCATTCAACCAGATATCAACTATTTCAGAGGGTTGACGAGCCAGCCATAGGCTCCATCCGTAATCCGACAGCGGCCGGATCACGTGCTAAACTGGTAAATGTACACATCATGGAACTTTCACTGAGGTGAAGGAGGATACCGCCATGATTAACCAGAAACTTCGGGAATTTCTCGACAGTAATGCGGTGAGCTACCGGACGGAAGCCCACGAGCCCACCGTTGACGCGTCACGAACCGCACAAGCCGCCCATGTACGGGGCCGCGAATTCGCCAAGACAGTGATTGTCAAAGCAGACGGCCGCCTGTTCATGACGGTTCTACCGTCCACAGACCGCGTACATGTAGACCAGCTGAAACAGGCGCTGGGCGCCAGGGATCTGGAACTGGCGGATGAGGACGATATCAATGCCGCATTCCCCGACTGTGAGATCGGCGCCATGCCGCCTTTCGGCAACCTGTACAACATGGACGTATTCGTCAGTGAGCATCTGCGGGAGGACGAGCACATCGTCTTCAACGCCGGTAGCCACAGCGAGGTCATGCGGATGAGCTACCAGGATTATGATCGCCTGGTGCACCCACAAGTGCTTCATTTCTAGAGAGTACAGGGCCGGTGCGGCAACCCGTGCCGGCTCTCACTTCCAATGAGCCGAAATGCCTCCGCATTGATTCTGATGTGGCTGGGCGTGCACATGGTTCTTGGCCAGGTGTCTCCAGCCCTGGCCGACTCAGACCGGCAGGCGGAACGGCAAGCGCTGGTCCAGTCCCTGCGCGGTGTCGCGCCCGACCTGATGATCGACGACCCGAACGTCCGTGCGGCCATGCTGCACGTACCTAGGCACCGTTTTGTGCCGGACGGGCTCCAGAACCAGGCCTACCTGGACAGACCCGTACCCATTGGTCACGGCCAGACCATCTCGCAACCAACCGTCGTTGCCCTGATGACGCAACTGGCGGATGTGGATAGCACCCACAAGGTGCTGGAAGTGGGCACCGGTTCCGGCTATCAGGCGGCCATTCTCGCGCAGCTGACGGACCAGGTTTACACCATCGAAATCATTGAGCCCCTGGCCAGGGATGCCAGGGAGCGGCTGGCCAACCTTGGTTACGACCGTATACGGACCCGGCAAGGTGACGGCTATTACGGCTGGCCGGAGCAGGCCCCGTTCGACCGCATCCTGGTGACCGCCGCCGCGGCCCATATTCCGTCGCCCCTGCTGGAACAGCTCAAGCCTGGCGGGCGAATGGTGATTCCGGTCGGGCCCCGCTGGGGTGCGCAAACCCTCATGTTGGTGACGAAGGACCAGGCCGGCGAAACCACCACTGAGAGCCTGTTACCGGTCCGGTTTGTACCGCTGACCGGCGAAACCCCACGTTAACCCATGCGACCCGCCGATGCCCCACCCCACCGCACCCTACTCCTGGCGCTGGGCCTGGTGGCCGCCGGAATCGTCGGCTTTGAGGTGGCGCTCACCCGCATCATCGCGATACAGCACCTGCACCATCTGGCGTCGCTGATCATTGCCCTGGGCCTGCTCGGCTTCGGGGCTGCCGGGGCCTTTGCCAGCCTGCTCGCCGATACCATCCGGCACCATGGCGCGGCCTGGCTTACCGTATCCGCCGCCGGCTTTGCCCTGGCACTGCCGCTCAGCGTGGTCGTGTCCGGGCGCATCGACATGACGCTGCCGGCGCTGGCCTGGCGCCCGGAGGAACTGGCTGGGCTTGGTCTCTATGTGGTCTGTTTCCTGGCCCCATTCTTCCTGGGCGCACTGTTTGTCACTACGTGCTTCATCTGCTGGTCGGCACGCATCGGCCAACTTTACGCCGCCGACCTGATCGGTAGCGCCGCTGGTGCCCTGAGCGTACCGCTTGCCCTGCAAGTGATGGGCCTGGAAAACCTGTTGATTTTCTTCTCCCTGGCGGCGGTGATAGCTGTCGTCCTGATCGGGACCTCTGCCCCGAACGGGGCCATCGGCGTCGGTCTGGTGGGTATTCTGATGGCTATTTACAACCTCAATGTCCTGCTCGTTCAACCCACGGGGTACAAGGAACTGTCCGTCCAGTTGAACACCCGCGGCGCACAGATCCTCTGGGAACGGGATACCCCCGACACCCGCCTGACCGTGCTGGACGCCCCCGGCCTTCACGGTGCGCCGGGGCTGAGTATCGCCTCAAACGCGAACGCTCCGCCTCAGGCACGGCTGTTTTTCGACGGCGACAATGGCACGCCCTTACTGGACGTGGCGACACCACCACCTCTGATGCAATCGGTCATATCCAGCGCAGCCTTTCACCTGGCACCACCACAGCCCATAGTGCTGCTGCATTCCCTTGGGGGTGGCTGGCAAGCCTGGGTCGCCGCATCCCATGACCCGGAACGCATCCAGGCCAGCGAAGAAAACGCCGCCCTGCGCCGTCTGCTCGCCGGTGACGCCGCCACAGGCCCGGCACGCCCCTACCTGCCCAGCGGGGTAGAGTTGGTGCCAATGACCGCGCGACGATTCCATGCCGCTCATCCAGGCCTGTTCGATATCGTCATGCTGACCCTCTCCGCGCCGGAAGCCGGGCTTGCGGCGGGTGCCGTCCGCTACGACACCACGGTGGAAGCGTTCCGGGAAGTACTGGCCGATGTGAGCGAGACCGGTGTCTACGCCATCGTGACCGACATCAAGGCCATGCCCCAACACAGCCTGCGGCTGGCCGCCACCGCAACACGCGCGCTACGCCAGTTGGGCAAGACGCCTTCCGGGCACATCGCAGCGATTCGAGACTGGCGCAACCTCGTATTGCTCGTCACCCAGGCCCCCATTGACGACGACCGGCAACGGGCATTGCGCGCCTTCGCCGAGCGCTGGCGGTTTGACCTGGTGGCGCTGCCAGGGCTCCAGGAAGCGGACACTAATCGCTTTCACCACCGGCGAAACGGCGGTCTCTATGGTCCCTTCAAGGCGTTCATTGAGGGCGAGGCAACCGCCTTCCACGAGAGCTATGTCTTCGACGTCCAGCCAACCACCGACGATAGCCCCTTCTTCGACAAATTCTTCCGCCGCCAGGGCCTGGCCACGTTACGCGAGACCTTCGGGCCAACCTGGCGAGCCCACTTGAGTTGGGGCTACCTGCTGCACTGGGCCACACTGTTGATCGGGACCGTGCTGGCCCTGGTGGCCATTATTGCGCCCCTGGCATTCATCCGCCGGGACCGCGGTCCTGTACGCGAAAATCGGATACGGCAATTCCCCACCGGCCTTTATTTCAGCGCCCTGGGCCTGGGTTTCATGTTTGCGGAAATCGGCCTGCTGCAAAAAAGCACCCTGCTGCTTGATGCCACCAGTAGCGCCTTCAGCATTGTGGTCGCCGCCATGCTCGTTGGTGCCGGTATGGGCAGTTATTGCTTGGGCCGGCGGCGGCTGGCCAACCGTGCGTTGGTCGGCTGGCTCCTCCTGCCAGCCGGCCTCGCACCCCTATTTATGGTCCTGTTCGCCCATGGCTTCCAGTTTGCCGCGGACTGGCCGTTCGCGGCCCGCGCCGGCTTTATCTCCGCCACTGTCTTCGCCATTGCCTTTCCCATGGGCTGCGCCCTGCCCCAGGGTATGCTCCGCGTTCGCGCCGCCGGCGCATCCACCATCGCCTGGGCCTGGGGCATCAATGGCTTTACCAGCGTCATCGGGTCACTGGCGGCAGTGCTGATCGCCATGCACTGGGGGTTCACGGTGCTGATGGGATGTGCGAGCATTTGCTACCTGTCAGCCGCCATTCTGGGGAGCCGGCTCATCGGGAGGCAAGCCGCGTTTCCAGGGCCTCAACCACCGCCTCGCACACCTCATCCTGATCCCGACCGACACCGGAAACAGTGATGTCCGCGTGACGGCTATAAAGTTCAAAACGTTCTTCAAACAGCTCTTCCAGGGACTGATCCGGTCGGCGTGAAATACCGCGCAAGCTATAATCCCCGATGCGTTTGATGACAACGTCCAGGGGAATATCCAGAAATACCACCACGCCATTGCCCTTGAGGTGCTTCATCGCCTTTTCACTGTAGACGGCACTCCCCCCCGTGGAAATCACCTGCTGCTCCACATTCAGCCTGAGCAATACGTCTTCCTCGACGGCTCGCAACGCCTGGTACCCCTGGTTATCCACAATGTCCTGCAGCGTGCAACCAGCGTGTTGCTGAATCAGCAGGTCGGTATCCACGAAGCCAAGCCCGAGGCGTTTGGCCAGCAAGACGCCCACGGTACTTTTACCGCTGCCCGGCATGCCGGTCATGATGATATTTGTGTCGGGTATTCTGTTACTCATTATTGTCCTCCTGAAACTTCCACGCGGCCCTGGGGTCAATAGCGCTAGAGACACCCGAGGCAGCCAGGCAAATGCTCAAACTCTGTAGGCCGCACCAGGCGTTCAACTGCAACCTCCTGACCCTGATACTTATAGCTTGGGTACTTGGCGGCTGTGCCGGTCAACCAGCCACACCACCGGTGGCGTTGCTGACCAGCGAAGCCTGCACTACGGCCTGGCAGGATGTTGAGCGGCAACTGCAAAAGGCCGGCATTCAGGATGCCCAGGAAAACCCAATTCCCGGCTACCCCTACCTGCGGGTTAATCGGACGCTGGCCGATTTTGACCTCGCTGCCTTTACGCCTGCAGAACGCCATGACTGGTTATATCATGCACTACACAACGGGCAGCGGGCGTTGCATGTCCGACTCGCCCGACTAAAAAAACGTCATATGTTCGACCCCGGCTGGTTGATGCACTGCGCCAAACAACAGGTGGCGGTACTGGCGACCGATTCGCGCCAGTGGGCAGACCTGGTTTCCAATGTGAAGGTGCCGGATGCCTATCTGGACTGGCGCCGCACCATTGGCGCCTATCCTTTGATCCGCCCCGTTCTGGCTTATCAAGTCCGCAGGCTCCAGGCGTCACAGTTACGAATGTTTGGTGCACAGACTGACAACCCCGGGACCCATCAGTTTTCGCCAATGCCACCGGGACCGGATACGGCACTTGTAACGTCCATTCTAAACCATGAACGCTCCCGGGATCGGCTAGGATTGCCAGTGTTTTCACAGGAAGGGGCCGAAAAACTACTGTCGTATCACGCTCCCCATCTGATCATGGCAACGGATAAACCCTATGACCGACCGGGAACACCCCGGTGGAAAGACAGCCGCTGGGAAATCGAGCCACCCGCCCGGGCGTATACGCTGGTCACTCAGGTGCGCTGGCAGAACCAATGGCTGCCGCAGCTGGTCTACGTGTTCTGGTTCGATGAACGCCCCAAGCCCCATCCTCTGGATATCTACGGCGGTCGGCTGGATGGGCTGATCTGGCGCGTCACGCTGGATGAGAACGGGCAAGTCCTGATCTATGACAGTGTCCACCCCTGTGGCTGCTATCACCAATGGTACCCCATCCCGGACCGACTCCGGCTCAACCCCGACGCGGTGGGGGACGAAATCATGACAGTACTGCCTCTGAAAACCCCAGACAATCACCAGGCTATGCCCCGCCCCGTTGTGCACCTGGCCAGCGGTACCCACTACGTTGCCAGTGTGAGCTTTTCGGCTCCACCGAAGCCGATCACAGAATCAACACCCTATGAACTGATTCACTATGATCGGCTCAGGGCGTTACCGGACAGTACGGGCATGCACCGCAGTCTGTTCCTTCCCAACGGCCTGGTCGCCGGCACAGAACGTCTGGAGCGGTTCCTGCTCTGGGGCACCGGTGTACTCTCACCTGGAGCCATGCGGCAATGGGGCCACCACGCCACCGCGTTTATCGGCAAACGCCATTTTGATGACCCGGACCTGCTCAACCGCTACTTCGTGCCAGTTCAAGTATCAGGCCAAATACCCGGGGTCGGGCAAAGCAACTAGTTACATCACTCTCGTCCATGTCATTTCACGCCACAGCGGCCATTCCTCACCAGTAACTGGCTCTTTTTTGATCTGACGCAAGCCCACCCTCTTATCACCCCCTCATGTCCCATCGGGCATGCCGCATGGCCGTTTCTGAACCGAGAAACCTCACGTTCTCCCCATACACTCGACCTCACACTTGACAACATCAGCAAGAGGAGACCGGGTTATGGGTCAACAAAAAACACCCCACACGCCCAACGTTAAAAAAACTGAAGTCGTGATCGTCGGGGCCGGCTTCGGCGGCCTGTGCATGGCGATTAAACTCAAGGAAGCTGGCATCCACGACTTTGCGATACTGGAAAAGGCCGACGAAGTCGGCGGCACCTGGCGCGACAACACCTACCCGGGCTGTGCATGCGATGTGCAGTCGCACTTGTATTCGTACTCCTTCGAAGGAAAACCCGACTGGAGCAAACGTTATGCGCCCTGGAATGAAATTCAGGACTACATCCTGAACACCACCGACAAATATCAGATTCGCCCGCATATCAGCTTCAACCAGGAGGTCATCGCCGCCGAGTATGACGAAGACCGTGCGCGTTGGACGCTGACAACGGAAACCGGGGACAAGTTCGATTGCCACCACTGGGTGCTGGCTTCCGGCCCCTTGCATGTACCTCAGTATCCGGATATTCCAGGCCTGGACAGCTTCAAGGGCAAGCTCTTTCATTCTGCCCGCTGGGACCATGACTACGATCTGAAGGGTAAAAAAGTGGTGTCCATCGGAACCGGTGGCAGTGCCATCCAGTACTGTCCGGAGATCGCTCCGTATGTGGAACACCTGACGGTCATGCAGCGCTCGCCTGCCTGGATCATCCCCCGGGATGAGCGCAGCTACAACGGCCTTGAAAAGGCCGTATTCAAGCACGTCCCGGCATTGAGGAAGCTGCACCGGGCCCGCCTTTACTGGTCCAATGAATCCCGGGTCTGGCCCATCTTCAACCCGGCGCTGGCCCGCAGCCTGCAGCATCTCACCAAGCTGTTCATTAACTTGCAGGTTCGCGACAGGGAAACCGCTCGCAAGCTCACCCCGGACTACACCATTGGCTGTAAACGGGTGCTGATTTCCAACAAGTTCTACCCGATGTTCAACCGCAAAAACGTGTCGCTGGTGACTGAAAGCATCGACAGGATCACCCCGAACGGCATTGTGACCAGCGACGGCGTCGAGCATGCGGCCGACTGTATCATTCTGGGTACCGGGTTCCAGGTGGACCCACGCCTGTACATGAAAGACTTCACCCTCAAGGGACGCAAAGGCCACACCCTTGGCAAGGACTGGAAAGACGGAGTGGAGGGCTACATGGGCACCATGGTCAGCGGCTACCCCAACATGTATCAGCTGGTTGGCCCCAATGCCGGCCTGGGACACAACAGCATCATTTTCATGATCGAGGCCCAGGTGGACTACATCCTCAAATGCATGGAAGGCGCCCGCCTGCGCTACGCGGACTACCTCGACGTCAAACCGGAGGCCCAGCAACGCTTCAACGAAAACGCCCAGAAGGCACTCGATGGCACGGTCTGGGCCACAGGCTGTACCAGCTGGTACCAGCAGGCTGACGGTAAAAACTTCGCCGTCTGGCCCTATTCCACCTGGAAGTTCTGGCTCTGGACCCGGCGGGTTCACGAGACCGACTTCGAGTTCGGCGTCGGCCGCAAAGTCCTGCCTTCCGAGCGGGTCCGGGAAGTCGCCGAAACCGAATAACCCCGAACCTTTAGGGCCGGCTTTGCTCCTGCGACCGGTCCTCTTTTTCTCTTCACGCATCACCGAACAGACGGAGACATCACCATGCAATCACCCGAAACCAGGAAAAGCCCGCTGCGCCCAACCCCCGATAATGTCACCATCAAGCCCCAACGCATGGGCTTCACGTTCAACAACAAGGTGCCCCGCTATTGGCTAGGGGGGAATCGGCTGATGAGCCACACCATGAATACCATGTCGCTGCTTTTCCCCCAGGGCGAAACGTTCTTTGTTGATGCCGTCCGGCACTTCCGTGCATCGGTACAGGATCCGGTCCTGCAGAAGGAAATTTCCGGCTTTATCGGCCAGGAGGCCATGCACTCCCTGGAACACGTGGCGATGAACCAGCACGTCCACGACCAGGGCATGCCTACCGAGGAGATTGAAGCACACCTGAAAATTCTGCTGGATGCGGTTCGGATGCTTCCAAAACGTCATCATCTGGCCATCACCTGCGCCCTGGAACATCTGACTGCCATGCTCGCCGACCTGCTGCTGGCACGGGATGACATTCGCGAAGATATGCACGAAACCATGCGTCCACTGTGGGTCTGGCACGCCGTGGAGGAGACCGAACACAAAGGCGTGGCGTTCAATGTTTACAAGGCGGTTGACGGCAGCAACTATATTGAGCGAACAGGGTGGTTGGTACTGAGTACAGCCATGCTGGCGGTGTTCACCACCTATGGCACCCTTCGCATGATGGCCCGCGACGGTCGCCCATCACTGACCGATACTGTTCAGGGGCTTTGGCGAATGTGGGGCATCAATGGGGCGTTCTCGAGTCTGACGGGCGAGTGGCTGCGGTATTTCAAACCAGGGTTCCACCCCTGGGACCATGACAACAGCGCACTCATTGACCAGTTCAAGCGCGCCGTTCAGGACAGCATTGCCCCGGAATTCCGCAACGGAAACCGACGCCAAGCCAAGGCAAAGACAACAACCGCCCACTGATGGGAGGGTACTCCGGTTCGGGAGGGCCGGAGCACTTAAAGTTGCCCACAGAATCTGTGGATAACTGTGTTAGCAACGCAAGGATAGGTACCTCAAAGCGCTATAGAACGGGCGTTTCAGAAATATGACCGTAAATTGACCGCCCGCCACTCCCGAGCTCTTAACTGCGCTCGGGAGCACCCTGAGCTTTCCGGTAGAGCCACGCCAATCCCAGCAGGGCAAGCCCCAATCCCATAAAGGCAGCAACCCGCCACAGGCCTTGCAGTCCGGCCATGTCGATCAGAAAGATCTTGGCAATCACCAGCCCCAACAAAGCCATACCGGCCTTATACAGCGTCGTATTATTGCGTCCGGTGGCATAGATGATCGCAGCGATAGCGTACAGCATGCCAACCACCGAATAGCTGTATAGTTCGCCCTCAGTGATTCCGAAGGACAACGCCATATCGCTGCCCTGCCACAGCTGCCGGATCTCCAGTACTGTGAATAACAAAAAGCTCGCAGCCGCCACGCACAGTGACCAGAACCGTGGAACCAGCGACGGGAACCGACTGGCAATCAGGGCCAGCAGCACTGGTCCGCCGTAGGCAGGCAACAGGATATTGAAGATCGCCGTATCACCAATGGCACTGCCACCCCACCAGGGATTATGCACGGTGACCAGCGCGAGATAACTGAGGCAGGAAAGGCCGAGCAGGATCCATGCAAACAGCCGGTAGAGCCAGGCCAGGGATTCACTGGCTTTGGCGCGAACGGTATAGGTCAGGCTGAGCGCACCCCAGAGCAGCGTGTTGATGGTCGCCTCGGTGAAGCTGTACTCATGGGCAAAGATATTGCCATCGTAAAGCCAGTAACGCATTTCCGAGCCCAGGAATAACACCAGCAGGTGTAACGTCGCGCCTTCCAGCCAGGGGCGGATACGGTGATTCCGGTTCGCGATCCAGGTGGCCCCGGCCGCACACAGTGTCGCGCCACCGTAGGTCCACAGTGACCAATGCACACTGGCATCGTAACTTTGCAACCATGGATTGAAGGTCAGCCGCGCCACCACCAGCGCCAGCGCGACTTTAAGCAGCAGGTACAGTTCCGGCATCTCATAGCGGCGCGCCAACCAGGTAAGACTAATGAACTGAACGGACAGCGCCAGCGTGAGTGAGGCTTCGCGGAACACCATCACCGCCGCCAGCGAGTAACTGACGTGCGCGGCCAGGATGGCCCAGACCACCCCCGTACGATAGCGCTCACGACCTTCCATCTGCCAGGCCAGAGCGCCGTACAAACCGCCAAGCAACAGTGTGCCAACCGCCCACATGGAGGAGGTGCCGTAGCCGTGCAGCAGCAACCAGCCCAGGGTCAGCCACACCAGCGGTGAGAGCAACGTAAGCGATGCCCAGCGGCGGCGATCCGGGTCACGCACCCAGTGCCACAGGCCAAGTCCCAGAGTCAGTATCGCGGCGACAATCAGATAGGAGAGAAACCCGCCCTGATGCGCCACAGGCATCTGCTCCAGATACACATGACCTGGCACCTCACGAATCATATAGACCAGCCACCCGGCGGCAGTGATCATCACCGCTCCCCAGGGCAGGTACCAGAATGCTCCACGGCTTTGCGGCACCAGTGCGGCTACCGGCAGGATAAGCAACCAACTCCAGAACAACGGACTGCCTGCGGGCTGATCAGCGATCGATAAGCCCCAGATGGCCAACAGCGCGAGCAGCGTTTCCCGCAGGCGTGGTGCTCCTGCTAGCAGGTTACCTGCCAGAATTGCAAAGACCACAAACAGGCCCGCGATATACCAGGCCGTTGGCGCCCCAACCGGGGCCGAGGACAGGGTGACCAGCCACCATAACAGCGCGCCGGCCTGCGTCGCGAACCACAACCAGTCACGAAAGACGTAACGCATTAACAGCAGCGAACTGAGGGTAATCAGGAAACTGTACGACAGCACAAACGCCACACTGCCGTCCTCACCGCCGATCAACAGAGGCACCAGATAGGCACCACTCAGCCCCATGATGGCCAGCAACGGGCCATGAACCAGGGCCAACGCCATGGTGCCAAGGGAGACCGCCGCAAGCCCCACCAACCCGGTCAACGGGCTGATCAGCTCATAATGGTGAACACCGGCAAGCAACGCCGCATACAGCGTGATACTGCCGCCCCCCGCCAACGCGGCAAACACCTGATCCGCTCCCCGGTTGCGACGACGCAGGAACTCCGCGCCAGCGTGCAGGACAAGACCGGTGAACAGCGCGAGCAACAGTTGCTGTACCGGCCCGATCAGCCCGGCACTGATGGAATGGCTGACCATGAAAATCCCGGCCAGGCCAACGCTCAGACCACCAAGCCAGACCATCCAATTTTCTTTCAGGGCGGTGGTAATGCGGGAAACACGGTCCGGCTCCGACCGCTCACTGTACACCACCGGCTCTGCTTGTTCGGGCCAATCACTGGATGCGGAATCGGCGGCCGCAACGTCTTGCGGTGGTGGTGTTTGTCCAACGGAAGCGGGCTCTTCGGGAGCACCCGGTTGTGACGCCGGAAAATCCTCCTCTCGGGCCAGTTGGCGTTTCAGATGTGCAACCTCCTCCCGCAGCCCGGATACCTCCCGCCATAGGAGGTCGATCCGGGAGGACTGAGCACCGCGCTGCCTAAAGGCCAGAAATCCAAGAACCGAGCCGACAGGAATGAGTAAAACAACGCCGGCAACCAGAACAATGAATAATGCTTCCAAGCCCTTCTCCCTGTCTTTCCACCATAAACAATCCTCAGGCCGCCACTATATCAGTCATTTGTCCTTTTGCCTGACGCTGGCTTTCCTCTCGCCGATTCTCATCCAGGCGCCGAAATGCCTTGGGCAACACCCGCCGGGCGACCCGATTCACCGGGCGCTCCAGCCAACCTGGCAGGTTCATACCTAAAGGATTCGACTCAGCGATCTCAGGATCTCCAATAATACGCGTTCCCATAATGTAGTCGAACCAGGGGCGGGTGACGCACCAATTGGCGTTCTGATTGGAATTCATGTGGTGGTCGTAATGCCATGGCAGGTTCTGCTTCGCCCATTCAGGATCCAGGTGGGCTTTACTGTGTTTGGACCAATAATTCCAGGCACTGTAATAGGCACCCAGGGTAAAAAACGGCGCTACGGGCAAAACGGTGGTAGAGACAACACACAAACCTATCAGTGCAATTTTCTCGTTGAACATCTCCTGATCCCGCCACATGGACTCGCGATAGCCCTCATCCTCAAACCCGTTCAGCCGTGCCCGCTTGTGATGGCGGATATGGGTGAAAAACGGCGCATTACGATGCTTTGACGGGTACTCATGCAGCCAGACCTTGTGTGCGTACCACTCAAAGGCGTTGGCGCCCAGAATCGCAATTGGAAAACCCAGCATGATCAATCCTCACTTGTTGCTTCGTTGGATCTATCATGCCGCAGGTTGCCCCAGCCTCTTTGATCCTGCGTAGCCGGCGACGCGTCACCTCGATCAAATGTCGGGATTCTGTTGCTGCTTGCGGGATCGGTAAGCCGTTGGAGTTTCGCCAGTCCAGCGCTTGAACGCCCGGGAGAAGGCAGCGGGTTCGGAAAACCCGGTCAGGTAGATAATCTGGTCAATGGGTTCTTGTGTTCGGGCCAGCAGCCGCCGGGCAAGCTTCTCCCGAAATCCCGCCAGAACCTCCTTGTAACTGGTGCCCGCCTTGCTGAGCTCCGACCGCAGGCTTCTGGGGGACATGCCCATCTGCGCCGCGAGGGTATCCAGGGACACGGTGCCCAGCTCCAGCAAGTTACCAAGTTCATTCTCCATCCGGAAGAAAAAGTCCCTGCGGGAAAGGTCCGCCATTTTGGCGTTCGCCAGATCCTCATGGATCGCCAGCAGTTCCGGTTCGGCCGTCAGGGAACTTCTGGACAGCACGTCGGGATCAAAGCGAATCACGCCCTCTGGCATCCCGAGCTGCACCGGGCACTGATATACCTGCTCATAGACCTCCGCCGCAGCGCCATCCTGGTGGGTAAACCAGATCTCCCGGGGTTGGAAATGTCCTTCCGAGACGTGGCGCAGGAAACGCAGTATTACGCTGGTGGCGCATTCCAGATAGTGACGCACCGGGTGTTCCAGGCCAGCGAGTACGGCCACATCGCCTTCCATCCGCAGACTGAACTGCAGAGCATCGGTCAATAAACGGTGATAGCGAATGCAACGTTCAAGGCCATCACCAAAGGTGGGGCTGCTCAGGAACAGGTACTCAATCACCTGACCACGAAACGGCGGCATCAAATCACCAATACGCAGACCAATGTCCGGGTCACCACTGACCTTCTCCGCAGCGGACCAGAACTGATGCTGGGGCGAGTTATTTCGTCGCAACTGCTGGTCAGGTGGCTCGTCGGGCATGCCGACACTGGCGAAAATAGCGGCACAGTCCAGCCCGGCCCGGTTCATCGCCTGGTAGGTCATCAGCAGAAAAATGCCGTTATCGCTTTTCTCAGCCATTAAAAACTCGACAACTCATCCTGCAGGTCACGTTTCAGCTCTTCCGGCTCTGTTATCCACAGGGTGTCGTCCAGGCCGGGAAACACCCCAATATCCAGGCCATCTTTCGTTAAACCCGGCACCCATTTCCTGAAGAAATCCGGCAGGGAAATGCTCTTCGGAGTGAGATCACTGGAATCTTTACCATACTCTGCCGCGAACGCCTTGCTGGGCCAGACCGGCAGGTGCTCCACTTCGCCATCGTCAGACACAATTTTAAGAAAGCGATTCTCTGCATTCACCAGAATCCAGATCTCGCGCTCTTCGAGCACCTGGCTCAGGAAGTAGTCGTACCGTTCTTCGCCGTCTGATTCGAGAACACCCTTTAATTCATCATGGTCCATGGATTCACTCACTTTAACGTTTCTGCCTTAACAGGCTTTAGGTTTTACCACGCGCTCGCAAGGCCGCTTCATAGGAACGACGGGCCCAGATGACGGCCTGCTCCGGGTCTTCCAGGACGTCGTCCGGGGCAAGGTAGTAAGACATTTTGACCACCTTGCCGCCTTTGTCGTACTCGAATGGCCCCAAGCCCTCACGCTCGAAGTAGCTCACGATCTCCCCATCGGCTTTCAGGTAAAGGGCCTCATCGGCCACCAACGCGAACATCAGGCCATCATGGTAGATGCCATAGCCGCCGAACATCTTGCGGATGGTGATGGGACCGAAGTGCTGGAAGACTTCGTGGAGGTGATCAGTGTATTCGCTCATCAGTTTTTCCGGTTCTGTTTCCTGACAATCCGGGACAGCGCATTGCTGGGATTATCCGTCAGGATGGAGGCATTAACTGTACTAAACCGGCCAGCCTCCCACCATGTCACCAAAAAGCAGCAGCAATAGCGGCAAGGGGGAGATGGCCACGGCAACAAGAAGGATGAATTGAGGGATAGAAAACAAACGGCTTATTCCCGCAACCATCGCCAGGCCGCCGCCACCACCGATTACCATATTGCCCGGAAAATTGATTGCGATCATCAGCGTGAGATAACGATGTCGCAATAACACAGGCACCAGCCTGCGCGGCGATTTTTCAAGCATTAACATCAGCCTCTGCCGACTGTCCAGCCCGTGCAGACTTTCAATGAACCGTCCTGCCCTGAAAAGGTGCAAATCCTTCAGAAACCGGCTGATCACAGCCTCGGGAAGAAAGCGCCCCACCAGAAACCCCAGACACAGGGATATCAAAGTACAGCCGTAGACCAAGGGAACAATCTTGGGGCCCAGAAGCATCATCAAGGCTAATCCGATCTCTACTCCCGGAACAAACGGGATAGCCATCAAAAACACATAAGCAATCATAGAGGTAACGATGACGCGGTGTAGCATGGGCTCGTTATAGGGTCGGATCGTAAGCTCCATTCCCTCCAGAACGCCACGGGTGAGAAGATTACCAACGACAATCAGCGCGACCAGAATGAAGAGTTTCAAGAATCCTGTCAGTTTTCTATTAGCCTGCGTGTCCATGCGTCAGCCTGTTGCTGGAGAGATCAGTTATTGGTGGCAGTAGAGACATCCACCAACCGACCTTTAAACTCGAATTCTTTCTCGAACGTCCAGTACCAACGTTTATTAATCCAGGTATATGTCCCTTCTATCTCTTCGCCCTTGATCGTCCCTTCCCAGATAATAATTGCGTCGGATCTCAAGCAGGGCGACTCCGCGAACATCTCAATGGTGTCTCCCTCTGCCCGCACCCAATATTCGGTCTCCGCGTAACCGCAACGCTCCTCGCACTCTTTAGACACAAACAGACCATCCTTGAAGACCAGTAGGTCGTCGATCGGCGCATCATCCCCCCTCCCCAGCGTGGCCTTAAAGGTCTTACCATCCAGAACCGACATGGGCGCATTGTCCGCTGGCTGCACCAGGACCTCTTCAGCTCCAGCAGTCGAGGTTATCATCAGACAGAGGAAGGCAGCAGACAACCACAGGGAAAACGTACGAACTGCACGCAGGCTTATGGAGGATTCAAAACAGGCGCCTGAGGAGATCATGAGATTCGCACTCCAAGCAGAGCGATGATTAAATTTTAGCCAATCAACATGATTTCCTCAATCAATGGTGATGAGGCCGAAGTGCTGGAAGACTTAGTGGGGGTGGTCGCTGTATTCGCTCATCAGTTTTTCCGGTTCCGCATCCTTATAATCCGGAACAGCACATTCGGTGAAACCCGCTTGATCCAGAGTGCAGCCATTTCTTTGCCCTTGCCGACCGGGATCTCCCGCTTCTTCGCTGTGAGCCCCTTGAAAATCACATCGGCGCATTCGTTTACATCCATGCCGCCGGCGATATCCTCATCCTCTTGGCCAAAGGCCTTGCCGTCACCGGCCAGGGCATGGCGGGAGATATCCGTCCGGATGAAGCCCGGGGTAATCGTTGAAACGTGAATCCCCTGATCCTCCACTTCCGCCCGCAAGGCATCAAAGAAGCCCATAACGGCGTGCTTGGCGGCGCAATACCCCGTGCGCTGAGGCACGCCCACCTTGCCAGCCACGCTGGCCGTCACTGCCAGGTGGCCGCTACCACGCTCCAGCATGTGCGGCAGTACCGCTTTGGTAAGCGCGATCTGGCCCATCACGTCCACATCCATCAATTTCTGATAGACCGACATATCGGTATCTTTGCACAACGAACGCTGGGACACCCCGGCATTATTGACCAGCAGATCAATCCCCCCAAAGCTATCGAGTACACCCTGAACCGCAGCCGGCAAGCCTTCCCAGTCTGTCACATCCAGCGGTAACACCAGCACCTTGTCAGCCTCAAGTCCCATGTCTCGGCATCGCTCCGCAACCCGCTCCAGTTCACTTTCCCGTCGGGCAGAGAGCACAAGGCGGGCACTATCACGGGCGAACCGGACAGCCAATGCTTCGCCAATGCCCGAGGATGCTCCGGTAATCCAGATGGTTTGAGTCGGCATGAGTATTCCTCTCTGATTGTTATTGTTACGGGCTGATCAACCCGGATTGCGGTACCAGACAATTCATCATAGTGATCGACACATCCCGAAAAACCTTGTCGGAAGCGATAACCCCCGGGAACACATCGTAGATCTCGCGCCGACATGTAGAAGTGCGGGACTCGCCACGCTCAACACATTCAGAATAGGCCTCGCTCCCCTCCTCCCCACCAGCAGACTCTTTGCAAAGTGCGGGGATCTGAGTGACCACCCAGTCAACCACCTCGCTGCGCTCTGCCGGATCAGAGGCCAGATTGGTGAAACGGGCGGAATTGACGGGAGCCGGCTGGTCACGGAACTGTTCCCATACGACGAATACCAACGCAGCTGAAACCAGTATGACGGTCGCTTTGGGGAACTGCATAGAAAGGTTTCCACTTTGGTGACATGAGCCCCGGATCATAAAGGTCTTCCACCGTCGAGCCAAGTCAGTGGTCCCGGGACTCTGCATTCTCCATCAAAGGCTTTCTGCGCCTGCTTCCACCGGTTGGCGGCTGAAAATACCCACGATGGGTGTGCCATGGGCACGTAGTATGGGTTCGATATCACGATGCAAGGCGTGATATCGGTAAAACGGCACGCGTGGGAACAGGTGATGAATCGAGTGCAGGTTCTGGCCGAGCCAGAACCACTCCAGCGGCTTCATCCACGTCGGCATAATCAGACTGTTTGTGTTGCGATACCGTTTCGCGTCCTGATAGGGAATGTGTGGACGATAGGCAAACCAGTACGCCGTGAAGAAGCCGCCCAGCAGGTAGCCCAACAGGATAACGCTGAGCATCCCGGGCTGATCTACCGCCACAACAAAAGCCACTCGCCAGCCCACAGACACCAGCACTTCCAGGCAATAGATGGCTCGATCTTTAAACGATGCCGTACTCCAGTGCTGTTTGACGAAAAAGCTGTTCTGCACCCAGAGAAATCTGATCACCGTGACCACCGCAGGGATCACCCCCTTGCCCATCCCGCTGACCATATAATCCGGATCCTTGTCAGGCTGATTGGTGTAACGATGATGGGTGAAGTGCTCAACCCGGTGTGATGCGTAGGGTATCGCAATCATCGGCGCGACCAGGTAACCGCAAAGATCGTTCAGCCACTTCAACCGCTCCTGCCCTCCATGGATATTGCCATGAACCGCCTCATGCAAAGGTGTATAGGACATGTAGGTCAGGGCTCCGAGAACAGGCAACGCCACCCAGGCTGGTATCACCCCGAATGCAAACAGCGCCAGATTCAGCACAAATCCGACAAACACGGCCGCCACCAGAAGTACAGTGGGCCAGGACACATGCCCCATGTAGCGTTTGGCGGATGCAATCGCCTGTTTATTGAGTACAGCAAGATCCTGTGACATTGAAAAACCTCCGGATTGGGCGTGGGTACGAATGCCAGTCTAATCAGGGCCAGAACAGCCAGACAGGACCGCAATGGCCATTCGGGAGGCATTTATGGCCACAGCGCCAGATTACTGTCCAAGAAGAGAGTGCCGGGGTAGACTTTCCACCATGTCGAACTTTGAAAACACATTGCATCCCGTTGCGATCAGCCAGGTCATGATCAACTTTGCCGCCAGCCAGGGGGTGGATCGCGACACCTGCCTGTTAGGCACTGGCATTGGCGACCAGAACTTGCTGGACGGCGAGGCGCTGATTACCCGGGACCAGGAAATGCGGCTGATCGAGAATCTGATGCTTGCCCTGCCCGAGACACCCGCACTGGGTTTCCAGCTTGGCCTTCAATACAGCCTCGCCACCTTCGGGATCTGGGGTTTTGCCCTGCGTACCAGTCGGACCCTGCGCGAAGCAATCGCACGGGCCATGCGGTATCTGCCGCTGAGTACCGCCTATTGCATAATATCGAGAATTGATGAGGGCAACTGCTTCGGGGTCGCTATGGACGCGCAACCAATCCCCCATCACCTGCGCCCGTTTCTCCTGGAGCGCGATCTTGCCACGGGGTTCAATCTCCTGAAGGAGCTCAGCCTGTCCAGTGTCGACATCGTTGCCCTGGAGTTTCAGGGAGCTCCGCCGGAGCATGCCGAGCGCATCGGGCAACTGTGCGGCATCACGCCGACATACCACAGTGCAAGAAACGCCATTGTGGTCCACAGCGATGTTGCCGATCAGCCGCTGTCCACTTACGACTCGCACCTTGTCCGCATGCTGGACGACCAGTGTCGCCGACGCCTGGAGCGTCTGCAGACCAGCGGTCTGGCGGGTCAGGTTCGTCAGAAACTGCACGGCCCGCTGGGCCTGGTCGCCTCACTGGACGAAATTGCCCAGGCACTGGCTCTGTCACCACGCAGCCTGCGCCGTAAACTGGATCAGGAAGGCACCAGCTTCCGCACCCTGGTGGAAGACGAGCGCCGGCAAATCGCCCTGCAATTTCTCGATGGCAGCGACATGAAACTGGAAGAACTCGCTATTCATCTCGGATACACCGATACCGCCAGCTTTACCCGCGCGTTCCGACGCTGGATGGGCTGTTCTCCGGGAGAGTATCGCCAGACCCAACGCCTTGATAGACTCTGAAACCACTGGAAAGACTCATACACATCCATCGATCGGGCCATGACACAACCCTACTTTCTCGGCTGCCCGCAGTGGCAACATGCCGACTGGAGTTCACGACTACCACCCGGCAGGAGCCCGCTCGAGCGCTACAGCAAAGTGTTCAACAGCGTAGAGGGCAACACCACCTTTTACGCTACCCCCAGCCAGCAACAGTGCCAGCAATGGCGATCTCAGGTACCCGAGGACTTTCGTTTTCTGTTCAAGTTTCCACGCCGGATCACCCACGACCGGCTCCTCGCAGGGCCCGGTTCTGAAGTACGGGACTTTCTGGACATCCTGGCTCCACTGAACGATGTACTTGGCCCCCTACTCATTCAGCTTCCCGCAGCATTTGGCCCCGAACACCTGAACAATCTCTGGCGGTTTGTCGATGCCTTACCAGCTCCCCTGACCAGCACAGTCGAGGTCCGTCACAACGAGTTCTTCAACAAAGGCGAAGCAGAAAAGGCCTTGAACCGCGGCCTGCGCGAGCGAAATCTGGCTCGAGTATGCTTTGACAGCCGGGCACTGTTTGCAGCGACCCCGGATAGTGAATCAATCCGTGACGCCCAGCGCAAAAAGCCACGAGTCCCGGTGCATCTGCTTCCTTCCGAGGCGCCCCCGGTGATCCGTTACATTGGCCATCCCGACCTTCAGACCAACCGCCGTTTTCTGGCTCCGTGGGTCGAGCGCGTTGGTGCCTGGATAGAGGAAGGGAAGCGGCCATTTGTCTTTATGCACATGCCGGACAATGGCAATGCCCTGCCCCTGGCGGCGCTCTGGAATGAGCTATTGAGTGAACGGACGCCAGAAGTGAACGCCCTGCACCTGAACGATGAACTGCCCCAGATGGGGCTGTTCTAAATTGGACAAACAGGATGGTAGGTGGCGACCAGGCTAGTCGTATGTTTTATGCAGCTGACTGTCCTGCTCCGCCATAACAGAAGCCATACTGATGATTGCCCTGGCCATACCGCGGACAATATTTAACAGGATTACACCGAAAGCGTCCGGTTCCTGCTGATGCAGCTCAAGGAACTGGCCGCAGCTGATCTCAAGGACTACCGAGTCGACTTCAGCCGCCGTACTGGCAGGGCGGTCCCGGAGAGCGATCATCG
>JAKLLS010000064.1 GCA_022014155.1 Marinobacter sp.
GGTTCACCAACAAGAAGAAGGTTCCCGAGAGCACCAAGATGGTGGTGTTCAAGGTTACTGGCGAAACCAACACCGACGACCTGTCTCCGGCTCCGGATGCCTGGTCCCGCCCGGATATCCCGCTGCACGCCCGCGCTGCCTACAAAATGGAACGCGATGGTCTGAAGCCGGAAGAGCCCGGCGTTACTGGCCCGATGAGCCAGATCGACGAAATCAAGGCCAAAGGCCTGCCCGTTGCCTTCGTTGGTGACGTTGTAGGTACCGGTTCTTCACGTAAATCCGCCACCAACTCCGTGCTGTGGTTCTTCGGTGAAGACATCCCGGGCGTACCGAACAAGCGTGCCGGCGGTGTCTGTATCGGTAACAAGGTTGCCCCGATCTTCTTCAACACCATGGAAGATGCCGGCGCCCTGGTATTCGAAGCACCGGTTGATAACATGAACATGGGCGACGTCATCGAGATTCGTCCATACGACGGCAAGATCCTCAACGAAGCCGGCGAGACCATCTCCGAGTTCGGCTTCAAGTCCGACGTGATCCTGGACGAAGTTCAGGCTGGCGGCCGGATTCCGCTGATCATCGGCCGTGGCCTGACTGCCAAGGCTCGCGCCGCACTGGGCCTGGGCGCGACCGACATCTTCCGACTGCCGACAGATCCGGAAGCCGGCACCAAGGGCTTCACCCTGGGCCAGAAGATGGTTGGCAAGGCCTGTGGCCTGGAAGAAGGCAAAGGCGTTCGTCCAGGTACTTACTGCGAGCCGCACATGACTACAGTCGGTTCCCAGGACACCACTGGTCCGATGACCCGTGATGAGCTGAAAGACCTGGCGTGTCTGGGCTTCCAGGCTGACCTGGTGATGCAGTCTTTCTGTCACACTGCCGCGTATCCGAAGCCGGTTGACGTTGAGATGCAGCACACCATGCCAGACTTCATCCAGACCCGTGGCGGTGTTGCCCTGCGTCCGGGTGACGGCATCATCCACTCCTGGCTGAACCGCATGCTGCTGCCGGACACCGTGGGTACCGGTGGTGACTCCCACACCCGTTTCCCGATGGGCATCTCCTTCCCGGCCGGCTCTGGACTGGTGGCCTTTGCTGCCGCTACCGGCGTTATGCCGCTGGATATGCCGGAATCCGTTCTGGTTCGCTTCAAGGGCGAAATGCAGCCGGGTATCACCCTGCGTGACCTGGTACACGCCATTCCGCTGTACGGCATCAAGCAGGGCATGCTGACCGTTGAGAAGAAAGGCAAGATCAACGAGTTCTCCGGTCGCATCCTGGAAATCGAAGGCCTTGAGCACCTGACCGTTGAGCAGGCGTTCGAGCTGTCCGACGCCTCCGCCGAGCGTTCCGCAGCCGGTTGTACCATCAACCTGTCTGAAGAGTCCGTGGCCGAGTACCTGCGCTCCAACATCACCATGCTGCGCTGGATGATTGCCGAAGGTTATGGCGATCCACGTACCCTGGAACGTCGCGCCAAGCAGATGGAAGAGTGGATTGCCGATCCGAAGCTGATGCGTGCTGACAAAGACGCCGAATACGCTCACGTGGTGGAAATCGATCTGGCCGACATCAAAGAGCCGATCGTATGCTGCCCGAACGACCCGGACGACGCCAAGTTCCTGTCCGAAGTCGCTGGCGACAAGGTGGACGAAGTGTTCATTGGCTCCTGCATGACCAACATCGGTCACTTCCGCGCAGCCGGCAAGCTGCTGGAGATGAACAAGGAACCGCTGAAGACCCGTCTGTGGATGTCTCCGCCGACCAAGATGGACCAGGCGCAGTTGATGGAAGAAGGCTACTTCAACACCTACGGCACCGCCGGTGTGCGCACCGAGATGCCGGGCTGCTCCCTGTGCATGGGTAACCAGGCACGTGTGGCTGCCAAGTCCACGGTGCTGTCCACCTCCACCCGTAACTTCCCGAACCGTCTGGGCGATGGTGCCAATGTGTACCTGACCTCTGCGGAACTGGCAGCTGTGGGTGCGGTACTGGGCAAACTCCCCTCCCCGGCGGAGTACATGGAGTACGCCAAGGACCTGAACAGCATGTCGAAAGAGATCTACAAGTATCTCAACTTCGACCAGATGGAGAACTACACCAAAAAGGCGGCTGAAGCGAACGTTGCGTAAGCTTTAAGCCTTTAGGGTTTAGTCTCAGAAACGCCAGCCTCCGGGCTGGCGTTTTTTTTGGAAAGGTGGGATGAGGGAATCACCCCGCGAACAGGGTCATCCCGGCCATCCAGTCGATCATCGGTGCCGGGTACACGCCCAGCAACAGTACCAGCAGCGCTAGCCCTAACACCACCAGCCCACCGGCATGCATGCCCCAGTCGCTAGGCGCATCACGGCGCATCATCCCCGGCTCCACAAGGTAGAGTGTGACCATCACCCGCAGGTAGTAATAGAGCCCGATCACGCTGCCGACAATGATCGCTGCAACCAGCCACCAGCGCTCGGCTTCCACACCCAGCATCAAGATATAGAACTTGCCGATAAATCCGGCAGTGAACGGTATGCCCGCCAGGGACAGCAGGGTAATGGTCAGTACCGCCGCCAGGTAGGGGCGATGCCAGAACAGGCCCCGGTAGTGATGCAGGGCCGAAGCATCGTCACCGGAATACGGGCTGGACAGCAGCGTGACCACACCAAAGGCCCCCAGGGTAGCCACCAGGTAGGTAATGAGGTAGACGCCGGCGGTTTCCAGGGCCAGGCCGTCCGCCACCACCAGGGCCACCAGCAGGTAACCGAAGTGGGCAATAGAGGAATAGCCCAGCAGGCGCTTCAGGTTGGACTGCAGCAGGGCCAGCAGGTTACCCGCCAGCATGGTCACAATCGCCAGTGCCGCCAGCAGGCCCGGCAGCCAGTCGGCCCGGAAGGCGGGTATTTCCATCACCAGCCGCATCAGCACCACGAATACCGCGAGTTTGCTGGCGGTGGCTAGGAAGGCGATCGCCGGGCCGGGGCCACCCTGGTAGACGTCCGGTGTCCACAGGTGAAACGGCACCAGGGACAGTTTGAAACCCAGGCCCACCAGCATCAGCCCGGCCCCGGCCAACGCCCAGGCGCCTGCGGCGAAGCCCGCGGCCACTCCCGGGAAGTCCAGGCGGCCGGTCTGAGAGTACAGCAGGGCCATACCAAACAGCAGGAAGGCGCTGGCCGCCGCCGACAGGATCAGGTACTTGATACCCGCCTCCAGCGAGTGGGCGTCCCGGTAGGTATAGGCCAGCATGCCGTACAACGGCATGGACAACAGCTCCAGCCCGAAGAACACCGTGGCCAGGTGGCGGCTGGCCACCAGCACCATGGCGCCGGCCGCCGCGCACAGCAGCAGCAGGTAGAACTCCTCACGCGGGCCCGGATAACCGTCCAGGTAGGCGTGGCTCAAGGTCACGCAGGCCAGTGCCGACACCAGTATCAACAGCGTGGCGAACACCGCGACGTTATCGAACACCAGTAGCAGGGTCGGTACCTCCCCGGTGCGCCACACCAGCCAGAGCGCCACCAGCGCCAGGTTCAGGCCAAGCGCCGAGACCAGTGCCGTCACGGTGTGCTGGCGGCGCCAGGCGATGCCCAGCATGACGGTGACCGCCGTGGCACACACCAGGATAAACGGGCTCAGGGCAAACAGGTGCAGCCGGGTCAGCATTAGCGCCCTCCCCCCGACACGAAGGCCGTCACCCCTGGCCCTGCCGCACTGAACAGGCCCTGGACCCCGGCCATGACTTCATCGGTGGTGTCCAGCAACGGCTGCGGGTAGAGGCCGAAGAACAGCACCAACGCCAGAATGCCGAGCATCATCGTATACTCCCGCCAGTCCAGGTCCCTGAAGCGCCCTTCCCCCTGGGCCGGGCCGAAATGCACCCGCTGCATCAGGATCAACGAATAGATGGCGGACAGCACGAGCCCGCCGCTGGCGATGGCCACGGTCCAGGGCGCAACCGGAAAGGTGCCGAACAGCACCATGAACTCGCCGATGAAATTCGCGGTGCCGGGCATGCCCAGGGAGGCGGCCACGAAGCACAGGGTAAAGGCCGGCAGGCTGCCCAGGCGGCCCCACAGCCCGCCCATTTTCTCCATGTCGCGGGTATGCAGGCGCTCGTAGATCTGGCCGCTGAGGATGAACAGTCCGGCCGCCGAGAAGGCATGGGCGACCATCAGCACCACCACCCCTTGCAGGGCCAGGGTGGAGCCGGAGTAGATACCGATCAGCACAAACCCCATGTGGGAGATGCTGGTATAGGCGATCAGCCGCTTGAGGTCCCGCTGCCCGCAGGCCAGCACCGCGCCGTAGAACACCCCCACTACCCCCAGGGCCATGGCAATGGGCGCAAAGCTCTGGGAGGCCTCCGGGAACAGCGGCAAGGCAAAGCGCAGCATGCCGTAGGCGCCGGTTTTCAGCAGGATGCCCGCCAGGTCCACACTGCCCGCGGTGGGTGCCTGGGCGTGGGCGTCCGGCAGCCAGCCATGGAGTGGCACCACCGGCAGTTTGACGGCAAAGGCCAGGAAGAACCCCAGCATCAGCACCATGGCCAGCTCATCGGACAGCGGCGTGTCCAGCAGGTCCCCGTAGCTGAATGAATACTCCCCGGTGGCGGCATGGTGCACGAACACCAACGCCAGGATGGCCACCAGCATCAGCAGCCCGCTGGCCTGGGTGTAGATAAAGAATTTGACGGCGGCGCGAATGCGGGTCTTGCCTTCGGAGCCGCTGTGCCCCCACAGGGCGATCAGGAAATACATGGGGACCAGCATCATTTCCCAGAACACGAAAAACAGGAACAGGTCGATCGCCAGGAAGACACCGACCACCCCCCCCAGGATGAACAGCAGGTTGAGGTGAAAGAAGCCAATGCGTTGGACAATTTCCTTCCAGGAGCACAACACCGCCAGCACGCCGAGGAACCCGGTCAGGCCGATCAGCACCAGCGACAGGCCATCCAGGGCCAGGTGAATATCAATGCCGAAGCGGGCAATCCACGGCACCCGCCACTCCAGCGCCCAGGCCGACCCGCCAGCTTCCGATCCCGGCACCAGTAGCTGGTAGTCCCCTTGCCACCACAGCACCAGGGTGAGGCCCAGCACCACCACCATGGTGGCCAGGGCAATCCAGCGCGGGGCCTTCTCGCCCCAGCGATCGGCCTGCCAGGACAACAGGCCACCAATGAACGGAATGAGGATCAGCCAGACCAGGATCACAGCAAGTAGCCTCCCACCAACACCAGCATTACCACCGTGGCACCGAACACCATTGACGTTGAATAGGTCCGAAGCCGACCAGTCTGGACCCGGGTCACGCCGGCGCTCAACAGTCTGACGATGGCGGCCACCAGGTTGAACAGGGCATCGATCAGGTCACCCCGCAACCAGTGCACCAGGTGGCGAAAGGGTTGCACCAGCAGCCGGTCGAACACTCGGTCAAATCCCCAGGCCTGGTGCCACAGGTGCCAGAGCATGGCCCCCGGCCCACGGGCCACGTGGGACGCCAGCCACTTTCCCTTGACCAGGAACAGCCAGGCCCCGAAGCCCAGGCCGGCGAGCGCGACGGCGGACGCCACCAGTTCCAGGGCGGTATGCCCCGTAGCCACTGCCTCCCCGGGGCTCACCGGTAGCACGGCGACCAACGAGGGTTCCAGCCAGGCGCCGAGGAAGGTGGACAGGATCGCCAGTACCACCAGAGGCACGCCATGGCGCAGGCCGGTGCCGGGTTCGGCGGTCCGGGCGTTGTCGCTCTTCATCTCGCCATGGAAGGTGCCGAGGATCAGCCGCAGGGTATAGAGGGAGGTCAGGAAGGCCCCCAGCAATCCCACCACCAGTAGGTCGCCCTTGTTGGCGGCCAGGGCATGCCAGAGAATTTCGTCCTTACTGTAGAACCCGGCAGTGACCAGGGGCAAGGCCGCCAGGGCGGCACCGCCCATCAAAAATCCGGCATAGGGCAGCGGCAGCCGCCGCCACAAGCCACCGAGCTGGCGTATGTCCTGCTCATGGTGGCAACTGACGATCACCGCCCCGGCGGAGAGGAACAGCAGAGCCTTGAAGAACGCATGGGTCATCAGGTGGAAAATGGCGGCGTCAAAGGCGCCGACACCCAAGGCCAGGAACATGTAGCCGATCTGGCTCATGGTCGAGTAGGCCAAAATCCGCTTGATATCGGTTTGCGCCAGGGCAGCGAACCCGGCCATCAGCAGCGTCAGAGCACCGATGACGCCCACCAGGTAGAGCACGTCGGGCGCCAGCTCGAACACCCCGTGCAACCGGGCAATCAGGTATACCCCCGCGGTCACCATGGTGGCGGCATGGATCAGCGCGGACACCGGCGTCGGGCCAGCCATGGCGTCGGCCAGCCAGGTATGCAGCGGTAACTGCGCGGATTTACCCAGGGCGCCGCCTAGAATCAGCAGCGCCGCCAGTTGCGCCATGCCCTCGCCTTCCGCCCACACCGTCGGTGCCATGGCCAGCATGGTCTGGATGTCCAGTGTGCCGAACTGGCTGAACATCAGGAACAGACCAATGGCCAGGAAGACGTCGCCAATACGGGTGACGATAAATGCCTTGATGGCCGCGGCGCCGTTGGCTGAGCGCTCGTAGTAGTAGCCAATCAGCAGATAGCTGCACAGGCCGACGCCTTCCCAGCCCAGGAACAGCAGCAGCAGGTTATCCCCCAGCACCAGCAGTACCATGCTGAAGACGAACAGGTTCATGTAGGCGAAGAAGCGGGTAATACCTGTGTCCCCCTGCATGTACCAGGCGGCGAACAGGTGGATCAGGAATCCGACACCGGTGATCACGCCCAGCATGGTGAGGGACAGGGCGTCCAGGGCCAGGCCGATGGTGGGGGCAAAGTCCCCCACCTGGATCCAGGTCCACAGGGTGAGGGAGGCGGCCTGGCCCCCGCCGTTCACAAAGCCAATGGCAACAATGGCTGTCACCAGGGCCGCCAGCCCCACGCTGAGCACACCCACGAATGCACTTGAGCCCTCCCCCAACCGGCCCCTGGATAACGCCAGTATCAGGGTACCGGCCAGGGGCAGCAGGAAGGTCAGGGTTAGAAGCTGCATGGCCAGTTCCATCATCCGCGCATCCTGCTAATGGCATCGGTATCCAGGCTCCGGAAGCGCTGGTAGAGCTGGAGCAGCAACCCGAGCCCCACCGCGGCTTCGGCGGCGGCCAGGGTGATCACCAGCAGGAACATCACCTGGCCATCAGGCTGGCCCCAGGCGGTCCCGGCCACGATAAACGCCAGCCCGGCGGCATTGAGCATGACCTCCAGGCTCATCAGCACGAACACCATATTGCGCCGAATCATCAGTCCGATCAGGCCCAGGGCGAACAGGATGGCCGCCAGCACCAGCCCGTGTTCCATGGGAATCCCGTTCATCGGCCACCTCCATTGCCTTTGCCGCGGCCCGCCCCTGGCCGCCGCCCCTTCGATTCTGACCACCGCTCTACTTCTGGCCGCCGCCCTATATGGGAAGCGGTGACCAGTGCCGCCAGCAGCAGCATGGCCGCCAGTTCCACCACCAGTAACCAGGGCCCGAACAGAAGACCGCCCACCGCCTGGGCGCTAATGGGCTCACCACTGATGAACTGGCCGGCCCCGCCCTGCACCAACGAGGCCACCAGCACCACCAGCAACACCGCCGCCAGCAGCGACGGACCCAGCCAGGTGCGGGGCTGCAGCCACAGGCGCTCCTGGGCGACGGCACCCTCGCCCAGATTCAGGATCATCACCACGAACACGAACAGCACCATGATCGCCCCGGCGTAGACGATGATCTCCAGGGCGGCGGCAAACGGCGCACCCAGGGTGAAGAACACCATGGCCACGGCGATCAGCGACACGATCAGGTACATCAGTGCGTGTATCGGGTTGGTGCCGGTAATGACGCCCAGGGTAGCCAGTACCGCCACCCCTCCACTGAGGTAAAAGGCCAGTTCCATCGTCGTTTCGCCCCTTGTGTTAATGCCGTTGCTGTTTTTTTGATTTCTGTTGTCTGACACAGGCTCAGGGCAGCAGCGTCTTGACGTCGATCGGGTCCTGTTCGTTCAGTGCCCTGCCCTTGTCCTTGCCCGCAATCGCCAGCCCGGCCACCTTGTAGAAGTGGTAATCGTGATCCTTGCCGGGGCCGTTGATCAACAGGTCTTCCTTCTCGTACACCAGTTCCTGCCGGTTGTACTCGCTCATCTCGAAATCCGGTGTCAGCTGGATCGCCGAGGTGGGGCAGGCTTCCTCGCACATGCCGCAGTAGATGCAGCGGGAGAAGTTGATGCGGAAGAACTCCGGATACCAACGGCCGTCTTCCTGCTCGCCCTTCTGCAACGAGATGCAATCCACCGGGCAAGCCACGGCGCACAGGTTACAGGCGACACAGCGCTCCTCGCCGTCCGGGTCACGGGTGAGTATGATGCGGCCCCGGTAACGGGGTGGCAGTTCCACCGCCTGCTCGGGGTAGTTCACCGTTTCCCGCTTGCGAAATGAGTGCAGGAAGACGATCCACAGGGTTCTCAACAGGGACAAGGTTCCGGTAAACAGCCATTTCATAACGCGACCTCCTTCTCCTTCGATGGGTGCCAATGGCGAGTCACTCCGGCGCCATCAGCAGCACCACCGCCCCGGTGACCAGCAGGTTGACCAGGGTGAGTGGTAGACACACCTTCCAGCCGAAGCTCATCACCCGGTCATACCGGGGCCTCGGCAACGACGCCCTGATCAGCACGAACAGCATCAGGAAGAAGCCGGTCTTGAGGGAAAACCAGACAAACGGCGGCAGCCAGGGGCCCTGCCAGCCGCCGAAGAACAGGGTGACGATCAGCGCCGACACCAGCACCATGCCGACGTATTCACCGATAAAGAACATGCCGAACTTCATTCCGGAATACTCGATGTGGTAGCCGTCCGCCAGCTCCTGCTCCGCCTCGGGCTGGTCGAAGGGGTGGCGATGGGTCACCGCGATACCGGCGATCAGGAAGGTGGCGAATCCGAAGAACTGGGGAACAATGAACCACAATTCCTCCTGGGCCTGCACGATGTCCCGCATGTTGAACGAGCCGGCCAGGGCCACCACCCCCATCAGCGCCAGGCCCATGAATACCTCATAGGTCAGGGTCTGGGCAGAGGCGCGCATGGCGCCGATCAGGGCGTACTTGTTGCCGCTGGCCCAGCCCCCGAACAGCACGGCGTACACATTGATACCGGCCATGGCGAGGAAGAACAGCAGGCCAATGTTCAGGTCCGCGATACCCCACCCCGGCGTGATCGGAATGATCATGAACGACAGCAGCAACGACGCCATGGCAATGGCCGGCGCCAGTACGAACAACTTGCGGTCGGCAAAGGGTGGAATCCAGTCTTCCTTGAAGAAGATCTTGATCATGTCGGCAACCAGTTGCAGTGAGCCAAAGGGCCCTACCCGGTTGGGGCCATAGCGATCCTGCCACAGTCCCAGCAGGCGCCGCTCGACGACGGTCATCACCGCGCCCAGGAGGACCGCCACCAACAGGATGACGAGGGCCTGGAACATGGCGAAGAGTACCGCACTCACCTGGGGAGTCAGCCAGCTCATGGGCGCACCTCCGGTTCCGGGCCTGGCCGGTCATTGTTGCCGGGTGGGTTGTCTGGAGGGGTGTCTGGAGGGTTGTGAGAGGAAATCTGGCCGGCGTCTGCCACACTAAGCGTCACGGTTTTGCCAGTCACCAGGGCGGCATCGACCCCAGCGGGTACGCAGACCAGGCCAGATGGTAGCGCGGGGTCGATCTGCAGTGGCAGCAGGCAGGAGTGGGGGCTCCAGGCGATGGTCAGCCAGTCTCCTTCCGACGCGCCCAGTTGCCCGGCATCGGCAGCGGATACCGTGACAAAAGAAGGTGCCGCGCGCTCGGCTATGGGCGCCGCCCGTGAGGAGGTTTCCTCGCCACCGAACAGCCGTGGCATTACTGCCAGTTGCCATTCCCCGGGCCGGACCTGGAATGGCGCGGGTATGTTATTGGCGTACTGGTAAACCCCTGCCCGTGGGTGCAGCAACCGCACGCCGGGATCGCCGGCCCGCAGGTGGCCGCCTACCTCGTCGGTGAACTTGTTCCAGGCCTGGGGCGAATTCCAGCCTGGCGCCCAGGCAAAGGGCACCTGCGGCCCCGGCCGTTCGTAGCCGTTGTAACCTTCCATCGAGAAGCTGAGGAAGGTGTCAGGGTCCTGTGGGGAACGGGGTTCGTTGACATTCAGGTGGGCGCGCATGGAGGTGCGGCCACTGTAACGGTGCGGCTCCCGCGCAAGCCGATTGCCCGCAATGCGGAAATCGGCCCTGGGGGCGGCGGCCACTATGCCGGCGAGCACCGGATGCGCCCCGGCACAGGCGTCGGTGACCTCGTCCAGGGAGATCTCGGTCACCTTCTGGCGCATCAAACCCGCCCGCAGTGCGTGCAGCCAGCGCCAGCTCTCGTGGATGTTGGTCTCCGGACGAATATAGGTCGGCTCGAACACCTGGAAGAAGCGTTGGGCCCGGCCCTCCAGGCTGACCAGGGTGCCATCCCCTTCCGCGAAGCTGGCCGCCGGCAGCACCAGGTGCGCCCTTGCCACGGTCCGGGTACGCTGGTGATCAAGCACAACAATGGCCCGTGCCTGCCGCAGGCCATAGTCCACCTCTTCTGCTGGCAGGCGCTGGTACAGGTCATTCTCCAGTATAACCACCGCATCCGCACGGTTGCTGGTCAGTTCCTCCAGTGCCCATTCCAGGGGCTGGCCGCCCATCAGGCCCAGGCCGGTGCTGTTGGCCTCCCGCCGCACCAGCACCAGCCCGCCCGGCTTGGCCCGGCGAGCCAGCGCCCGGGCCACGTTACCGGTGGCGTCCAGGATGGCGGTAGAGCCCAGGGAGCCGCCGCTGATCACCAGAGGCTTGTTGGCCGCCAGCAACGCAGCGGCGATGCATTCGGCTTGCCGTTGGGTGGATTCATCCAGGCCGGTAACCGCCGGGGCCGCGGGATCGATAGCGTGGGCGATGGCGAAGCCCAGGCGGGCAATGTCATCCGGGGCGCACTTCGGGGATGCGCTGGCGAGGCTGGCCAGCCCGGTATTGCGGGGATAGGCAATAAATAGTGGGAAGCGGCCGTCCTGCGCCAGGGTCTTGACCGCCTCGGCGTTCCAGGGCGCAACGCCCCGCTCGGTCGCCAGTACCTCGCGGCGGCCCAGCACCGCGCGGCGCACGGACAACCCCAGGCGCGCCGCGCTCTGGATCAGGTCCTCCCCCAGTACCAGCACTGCGTCGTGGTGTTCCACCTCCCTCAGCGTGGGTGTTGGCAGGCCGCAGGTTCGGGTCAGTTCATCCATCCGCTCGAGGCAGGCTTGCTCGGTAGCCGCAATGCCCGTGGAAAAGTTGTCCTCGCCCACCAGGGCCATCAGTTGGTGGTTGCTCTCCAGGCTGGCCCGGGGGGAGCCGATGCCGATCACCCGGAAGGCGTCCCGCAGGGCATCGCTGCCCCGGTCCAGGGCGCCATCGACACTCATGACCACGCTGTGGTCGTCACTGGCGCCGCGCCATTCCGGCTGACGGGGCCGGTCGTCGCGGTTGGTGTAGCCGTAGCCAAAGCGCCCCCGGTCACACAGGAAATAGCGGTTGACCTCTCCGTGGTAGCGGTTTTCGATGCGGCGGATGTCGCCATAGCGTTCACCCGGGCTGATGTTGCAGCCCACCGCACACTGGTGGCAGATGCTGGGTGCGAACTGCATGTCCCATTTGCGGGTGTAGTGGTCGCTGTGGGTCTGGTCGGTAAACACCCCCGTGGGGCAGACTTCGGTCAGGTTGCCGGAGAATTCGCTCTCCAGGGTGCCCTCCCGGTAACGGCCGAAATAGATGTTGTCATTCGCCCCGAAGGCGCCCAGGTCAGTGCCTCCAGCGTAGTCGTTGTAGAATCGCACGCAGCGGTAGCAGGTGATGCAGCGGTTCATTTCATGGGCAATGAACGGCCCGAGGTACTGGTTGCGATGGGTGCGTTTGCGGAAACGATAGCGGCGGCGGTCGTGGCCGGTCATCACCGTCATGTCCTGCAGGTGGCAGTGGCCGCCCTCCTCGCACACCGGGCAGTCATGGGGGTGAGGGATCATCAGCCACTCGATGACACTGGCGCGGAATTCCCGGGCTTCGTCATCGTCGATGGCAATGCGGGTATCGTCCGTCGCCGACACCATGCAGGACATCACCAGCGCGCCCCTGGTGTCGTCTGCGTCCTTGAACTTCTTGACCGCGCACTGGCGGCAGGCTCCCACGCTGCTCATGGCCGGGTGCCAGCAGAAATACGGGATATCCAGCCCCAGGGACAGGCAGGCGTGCAGCAGGTTATCCGCGCCATCAACCTGGTAGGATTGGCCGTCGACGTGGATGGTTGCCATGGCGCTACACCTCCCCCACCGGAATCGGTTCGGCGTGAGCCGGTCCGGTGGGCCGGGTAACGCCCTGTTCGAACTCATGGCGGAAGTACTTCAGTGCGCTGGCCAGGGGCATAGCGGCACCCGGCGCATGGGCGCAGAACGTCTTGCCGGGGCCCAGGTCATTGGCGAGTTTGTCCAGCATCTCGATATCCCCCTGCTCGCCCTCGCCCCGCTCCAGGGCCGCCAGCAGTTTGACCGTCCAGGGCAGCCCGTCGCGGCACGGCGTGCACCAGCCGCAGGACTCCCGTGCAAAGAAAGTTTCCAGGTTGCGCATGAGCGCCACCATGCTCTGCTGGTCTGTCACCACCGTTAGCAGTCCAGTGCCCAGGCGGCTGCCCGCCTTGGCGATGGTGTCGAAATCCAGGGCCAGCTCCAGGTGCTCCGGCAGCAGGAAACCGGTACTGGCGCCGCCGGGCAGCCAAGCCTTGAGAGCGCGGCCATCCCGGATGCCGCCGGCGAGGTCCAGCAGTTCCCGGCCGCTGGTGCCCATGGGCAACTCCCACAGCCCCGGGCGATTCACCCTGCCGGATACGCCATAGAGCTTGGTACCGCCGTCGTTGCTCAGGTCTCCCGACAATGACTGGTACCAGTCCGCGCCATGGCGCAGGACCGAAGGCACACAACACAGGGTCTCGACGTTATTGACCACGGTGGGCTTGCCCCAGGCGCCGGACTGCCCGGGAAATGGCGGCTTGTCCCGCGGGTTGGCGCGCCTGCCCTCCAGCGAGTTGATCAGTGCGGTTTCCTCGCCGCAGATATAGCGCCCGGCGCCAGTATGCAGGGCAATGTCAAAATCGAAGCCGCTGCCGGCAATGTCCGCTCCCAGCCATCCCGCCTCCCGTGCCTCGGCCAGCGCCTGCTCGATGGCCCGGGCGGCCCCGATGTACTCGCCACGCAGGAAGATGTAGCCAAAACGGGCATTGTTGGCGTATCCCCCGAGGATCATCCCCTCGATCAACAGGTGTGGGAGCTGTTCCATCAACTGCCGGTCCTTGAAGGTGCCCGGCTCCATTTCATCGGCGTTGCACACCAGATAGCCCCGGGGAATGTTTTCGCCTTTTAACGTCAGGCACCATTTGACCCCGGCAGAGAAACCGGCGCCGCCCCGGCCCCGCACGTTCGCCTCGGTCATGGTGTCGATCACCTCCTCCGGCGATTGCCCATTGAGTACCTGTGAAACGGCGGCATAACCGTCCTTACTGACATACTCTGCAAGGTCCACCCGGACGCCATCGTCACGCATGCGCCAGGTCAGCGGGTGGGATTCCTCGCGCCGCTCGCGGGCACTCTGGTGCAACTGGCAGCGATACCTGAGCTGGCTGGTCATGGATAGTCCTCCAACAGTCCGGCGACGTCCTCTGGGCGAACCGGCCCGTAGGTGTGGTCGTCGATCATCATGGCCGGGCCCTGGTCGCAGGCGCCGAGACAGCACACCGGCAGCAGGGTAAAGCGGCCATCCTCGGTGGTCTGGCCGAAGCCGATACCCAGCCGCGCCGCAATTGCATCGCGCAGGGCCTCGTAATCCGTCAGGAAGCAGGAGCTGCTGTCACACACCAGGATCACATGGCGCCCCACGGGCTGACGGAAGATCAGGCTGTAGAAGGTGGCGACACCCTCGACGCTGGCCGGGCCAATGCCCAGCACCTCGGCGATGGCCGGGATGGCACCATCCGGCACCCAGCCGTGGCGGCGCTGGACAACCTTCAACGCCTCGATGCATGCGGCCTGGGGCTGCTCGAAGTGGTCCCGTTCCCGCAGGATGGCGTCCCGGTCCCGGCTGTCGAGCACGAAGCCATCGCCGTCGCTGGCGATGGTTGCGGTGTTTTCCGAAGTGTCGGTTTCAGGTCTCATCAGCGATCCACATCGGCCATCACGAAATCAATGCTGCCCAGGTGGGCAATCAGGTCCGGCACGAACCCGCCCTTCATCAGCATGGGTATCTGTTGCAGATGGGGGAAGCTTGGGGTGCGGATCCGGGTGCGGTAGCTGGTAGTGCTGCCGTCACTGGTCAGGTAATAGCTGTTGATCCCCTTCGTCGCCTCAATCATCTGCAGGGACTCGTTGGGCTTGAGCACCGGCCCCCAGGACACCTGGAGAAAATGGGTAATCAGGGTTTCGATATGCTGCAGCATGCGTTCCCGGGGTGGCGGCGTGGTCAGCGGGTGGTCCGCCTTGTAGTCCCCCACAGGCATATGGTCCACGCACTGCTGGATAATCCGCAGGCTCTGGCGCATTTCCTCGATACGCACCTGGCCACGGTCGAAGACATCGCCGTTGGTTCCCAGGGGTATGTCAAAGTCGAAATTTTCGTAACCCGAGTAGGGGCGTTTCTTGCGCAGGTCAAAGTCACAGCCCGTGGCACGCAGGTTGGGGCCGGTCACCCCCCAGTCCAGGGCCTCCCTCGTGTTGTACGCGGCAATGTGGCGGGTCCTCTCGCGGACAATGTGGTTGTCCATCATCGCCCTTTCGTATTCCCGCAGGCGTTTGGGCATCCAGTCCAGGAACTCCTGCATCAGGCCCTCCCAGCCCCTGGGCAAATCCTGCATCACGCCGCCAATCCGGTACCAGGCCGGGTGCATGCGAAAACCGGTGATGCCCTCAATGACTTTATAGGCCCGCTGCCGGTCGCTGAAGGTGAAGAACACCGGCGTCATCGCCCCCAGGTCCTGCAGGTAGGTGCCCAGGAACAGCAAGTGACTGGAGATGCGGAACAGCTCCGCCAACATCACCCGGATGGTGTCGACCCGCGCCGGCACGGTAATGCCGGCCAGCTTTTCCACCGCCAGCACATAGGGCAGGTTGTTCATCACCCCGCCGGTGTAGTCGACGCGGTCGGTGTAGGGAATGAAACTGTGCCAGGACTGGCGCTCGGCCATCTTCTCGGCGCCGCGGTGGTGGTAACCGATATCCGGCACGCAATCGACGATCTCCTCGCCGTCCAGTTGCAGCACAATGCGGAAGGCGCCGTGGGCCGAAGGGTGGTTGGGGCCCAGGTTGAGGAACATGAACTCAGCGCCGTCGCGCTCCCGTTCCATTCCCCAGTCCTTGGGGTCGAACTGCAGTGCTCGCTGTTCGGTTTCCTGGCCTTCTACCGTGAGTGTGTAGGGGTCGAACTCCGTGGCCCGGGCCGGGTAGTCCTTGCGCAGCGGATGCCCGGTCCAGGTCGGCGGCATCAGTATCCGGGCCAGACGCGGGTGCCCGGAAAACTCAATGCCGAACATGTCCCACACTTCCCGTTCGTACCAGTTGGCCACGGGAAACACGGACACGCAGCTTGGCAAGGTCAGGTCCGATTCTCCCAGGGCGACCTTGAGCATCACATCCCGGTTACGGTCAATGGAAAGCAGATGGTAAAACACCGTGAAGTCCGATGCCGGCAAGCCTTGGCGCTTGCTGCGCAGGCGCTCGTCGATGGCGGAAAGATCGAACAGCATAGAGAATGGGTCACTGACGTCACGCAGGAAGCGTAACGCGTCCAGCAATGAGTCGCGGGTCACCCAGAGTACCGGCATGCCGGTCAGGGTGGCCTGTTCTACGACCAAAGACGCCCCAAGCCGCTCCCTGAGTGCTTCAAGTAGCGGGTCGGTGTCTACTACCCTCTCTGTCGGTGTTGCCACGCTCATTGCCGTATCTCTTTAAAGAAAAACTCCGTCAGGAGAGAATCTGACACGAGGACAGACGGTTTACGGCTCTCAAACAACCGATCTATTAATTTGCTCTGGTAGTTACAAGCTGTCCGGGCTACGAAGTTCCGTTGCCTGGATACGACGGCCCCGATGCTTTTCGCGCTGTGACGGCATCTCGGCGCGGTAGACCCCTTGGTCTCCCACCACCCATGACAGGGGTCGGCGCTCTTGCCCAATCGACTCCTGCAACAGCAGCAATCCCTGGAGGAAGGCCTCGGGGCGCGGGGGGCAGCCAGGCACATAGACATCGACGGGCAGGAACTTGTCGACCCCCTGCACCACGGAATAGATGTCGTACATACCGCCGGAATTGGCGCAGGAACCCATGGAGATTACCCATTTGGGTTCCAGCATCTGGTCGTATAATTGCTGGATCACCGGCGCCATCTTGATGAAGCAGGTGCCGGCAATCACAATAAAATCAGCCTGCCTCGGGGATGCCCGGATCACTTCCGAGCCAAAGCGGGCAATGTCGTGGGGCGAGGTAAAGGCCGTGGTCATTTCCACGTAACAGCACGAAAGCCCGAAGTTGTAGGGCCACAGGGAGTTCTTCCTGCCCCAGTTGACTGTGGAATTCAGTACTTCGTCCAGCTTGCCGGTGAATACGTTGCGTTCCAGTTGCTGCTTCAGGGGATCTTTAACCTGACTGCGATGATCCAGGGGATAGCGGTCGTTTTCCGCCGCCATGGAATCTTCGGCCCGCGTTAGGGTGTATGACATAAGCATCCTCCCTCAATGGCTTCGAAGCATCTGCTGGGAACCTTGAGGCCGCCTTCTTTTCGGGGCCCAGTCCAGTGCGCCGACACGGCTATCGTATATCAGGCCGGCGAGCAGAATAAAAATGAAAATGGCCGCACCCCAGAAACCGGGCCAGCCGGCATCCTCTAGGGCGACAGCCCAGGCGAATAGGAACACAGCCTCGATATCGAAGATCACGAACAGCATGGCGACCAGATAGAACTTAACGGAGAAACGCTGGCGCGCACTGCCGGTACCGATAATGCCGGACTCGAACGGCAGGGCCTTGCTCCGTCCCTCGCTGCGCCCGCCCAGCAGGCTGGACGCCACGATCATAAAGCCGCACAGCCCCAGTACGGCGAACACGAACAGGCCAATGGCCCAATATTCCGCAACGATCTCCGTGACGTTCTGCTCCATAGGCTCCACCGAGGGGGCTAACCCCACCGTTACCGACAAGAATGCTTTCCATATCGCTGCCTTAAGACTAGCACAAGCTAAAAAGGGCGCCCTTTGCGGAGCACTACCATGTATACCCTTTATGCATTCCCGTATTCCCAAGTCGATGGCCCAAATGCAACAAACCCCCGCCGAAATGGCGAGGGTTTGTCAGCAATCTCAAGGCCCCACAGGAGGCCTTTTAACAGTCCGGAGACTGGTTACGGCAGATCACGTGCTCCGCGACCCATGGCGCGCTGGAACTGGTCCTGAATGGTCTGGTGAGGCTCACCGGAGAACTTGGACACTGCCAGAATCGCAATGGTTGCGAAGACGAAGCCCGGTACGATCTCGTAGAGGTCAAAGAGACCGCCGGAGAGATTGCCCCAGATCACCACGGTGACACCACCAACCACGATACCGGCGATAGCGCCTGCGCGGTTCATCTTGTTCCAGTACAGCGACAGAATCAGCGCGGGACCGAAGGCGGCACCAAACCCTGCCCAGGCGTAGGAAACCAATTCCAGTACCTTGCTATCGGGGTCAAGTCCCAACAACAAAGCGATGATCGCAATGCCCACGACCGCAAGACGGCCTACCCAGACCAGCTCTGTCTGTGATGCTTCCTTGCGGAAAAGCGCCTTGTAGAAGTCTTCAGCCAGCGCAGAAGAGGAAACCAGCAGCTGGGAATCGGCAGTACTCATGATCGCAGCCAGGATGGCCGCCAGCAGGATACCGGCAATAACCGGATGGAACAGAGCATCCACCAGCAACATGAAGGCCCGCTCGCCATCGTCAAGTGGTGTTTCGAAGTAACCAATGGCCGAGAAACCAACCAGCAGTGCACCCAACAGCCCCAGACCACTCCAGATAACGGCGATACGGCGTGCGGCCGGGACATCATCCTCGGAACGAATCGCCTTGAAACGCGCCAGAATATGCGGCTGACCGAAATAACCCAGCCCCCAGGCCAATAGCGAGATAATGGCTATAGCGCTCAAGGCACTGCCATCGGTTCCCGTCAGGGCATTGAGGAACTCCGGGTTCTTCGCCTCCATGGCCACCTGGGTTGCGCCCCAGCCGCCGGCTGCGTTCATGGCCATGATCGGTACCAGCAACAACGCGGCAAACATCAGCAGACCCTGAATCACATCCGTCCAGGAAACCGCCAGGAAACCACCAAAGAAGGTGTAGGAAACTACCGCGACGGTGCCAATCACCACAGCCGTGGTGTAATCGATACCGAATACAGTTTCAAACAGCTTGCCGCCTGCAACCAGACCGGAACTGGTATAGAACAGGAAGAACAGCAGGATGAAGAACGCACACACCACCCGCAGGATGCGACTGGTGTCGTTGAAACGGTTCTCGAAGTAAGAGGGCAGGGTCAGAGAATCTCCAGCCGCCAGGGAGTAGGTACGCAGACGACGGGCGACAAACAGCCAGTTCAGCCAGGTACCGGCCAGCAGGCCTACGGCAATCCAGATAGCCTCATAACCGGCCGCGTAGGCATAACCCGGCAGGCCCAGCAACAGCCAGCCACTCATATCCGAAGCACCAGCACTCAGTGCAGATGGCAGTGGCCCCAGACTCCGGCCACCAAGTATATAGTCTGAAAGATTCGTGGTACGTTTCCAGGCAACGTAACCTACTCCCAACATCAATAAGATGTAGAAAATAAAGGTTATGCTCACCCCTACGCTGTTTCCGATCATTTTGGTTTTCTCCCCGTGCGCTATCTGGGTTCGTTATTGGGTGTTACAACATCCCTGTCGTTGTTCTCATTTCTCCTCGACTTTCTCAATACCAAGCGACAGCAGCGACGCGTTACCGCCCACCGCCGTGGTATTAATAGTGCGGGTACGCTCGGTGGCGAACCTCAGCAAGTAATGCGGGCCGCCCGCCTTCGGGCCAGTGCCGGAGAGGCCATGACCACCAAACGGCTGCACACCAACCACCGCACCAATCTGGTTGCGGTTGATGTAGCAGTTGCCCACTTTTACCCTTTGTTCAATATAGGCCGCCGTGCTCTCACTGCGGCTGTGTATGCCCAACGTCAGGCCGTAACCCGCACCGTTGATTTCATCGATGACGTCGTCAAGCTTCTCGGCTTCGTAGCGAATAACATGAAGGATAGGACCAAAATGCTCGCTTCTCAGGTCATTGATGCTGGAAATACCGTAGGCCGAAGGGGCAATAAAGTAGCCCGCCTGGCAGGCAGGAGGTACCGGAGCCCGAGCAATGAATCTCGCACTGCTTTCCAGTTCCTGCAGATGTTGTTGCAGAGCGGATTGTGCCTCTTCATCAATAACCGGGCCGACATCGGTACTATGACGTTCAGGATTGCCAACCGACAGCTCCGCCATGGCTCCCGCCAGCAATGCCTCCATTCGCTCTGCCACATCTTGCTGCAGGTACAGCACTCGCAGTGCCGAGCAACGCTGGCCGGCACTGGCAAAGGCTGACTGCAGTACATCCTGCACCACCTGCTCAGGCAGTGCGCTGCTGTCCACAATCATCGCATTCTGACCGCCGGTTTCCGCGATCAGGGGCACTATCGGGCCCTCACGCAGGGCCAGAGTGCGGTTGAGAATGTGGGCAACCTGGGTAGATCCGGTGAAGGCGATGCCGGCAATCC
>JAKLLS010000205.1 GCA_022014155.1 Marinobacter sp.
GTTGTCTATGGATACGGTATTTTTACGTCTGAGATCAATAGTTTTCATCGTTTTTCTTTGTGTCTTCACACAGAGTCAGGCTGATGGGGGGCCGGTATCAAATACCTTGCTGATTGTTGGCGACAGCCTGAGTGCGGCCTATGGCGTGCAAACGGACGAAGCCTGGGTGACCCTTCTGCGCGCCCGTCTTGATGATGAAGGCCTGGAAAACTGGCAGGTCGTCAATGCCAGCATCAGCGGCGAAACCACCGACGGCGGACTGCGTCGCCTGCCGGAATTGCTTGAAGAAAATAAGCCGGGGGTTGTGGTTATCGAATTGGGCGGCAACGATGGCCTACGGGGGTTCCCGCCAACCGTGATCGAGAATAACCTGGCCAAAATGATCGAACACGTCCGAGATGCCGGCGCCCGCGCGCTGCTTGTGGGCATGCAAATTCCGCCCAACTACGGCGAACGCTACACCCGGATCTTCGCCGGGATTTTTCCGAAACTGGCGAAACGGTACGACATTGGGCTGGTTGAGTTTTTTCTGAAAGGCATCTACGACCAGGACGGCATGATGCAGTCAGACGGCATACACCCCACCGCTGAAGCCCAAAGCCAGTTACTGGCCAATCTCTGGCCGGAACTGGAGCCGCTGCTGAAATAAACCGGGCTATCCCGCCACGGACTGGATATGGGCTATGGCCCGGCGCTCGGACCAGTAGTAGCCGTCCCGGGCGTGTTCTACAAACCCTACATGTCCACCCCAGCGCGGCGCTTCCAGACGAACGTGCTGCCCCAACAGCTCCCTTGATTCCGGAAAGCACTGTGGAGACAGGAAGGGATCGTCAGCGGCGTTCACCATCAGTGACGGCACACGGATATCCCTCAGCTTACCGAGAGCAGAACAGCTGGCCCAGTAATCCCGGGCATCACGAAAACCATGCAATGGTGCCGTATAGCGATTATCAAATTCGTGAAAGCTACGAATGCTATCGAAGCCGGTTACATCAATCAGATCCGGAAAACGCCGGGCTTTTTCCTCCATCTTGACATGCAGATCCCTCAGGAATCGCTGCATGTAGATTTTGCGGCTGGGTTTGGCCAATTCATCCGCACTGCCCGCCAAATCACAGGGCACGGAATAGGTAACCGCGCCACAGATGCGGCTGTCTACTTTCTCCGACTGCTGACCAAGGTACAGCAGAGTCAGATTACCGCCCATACTGAAACCGGAGAGGAATAACGTCCGATAGTCCCGTGACAACCCGTGACGCACCACGCGATCCAGATCTTCCGTTGCACCACTGTGGTAAAAACGGGGCTGCAGGTTCATCACTCCGCCGCAGGAACGGAAGTTCCAGGCCAGCACATCCCACCCTGCCGTCAGCAACGCCCGGGTCAGACCCAGGATGTACGGCCTGCGGCTGTGACCTTCAAGCCCATGGGACAGGATGGCCAGTCGGTCACTGCCCTGTCGGTACCAGTCCAGGTGCAATTCGTCGTTGTCACAGGTGGTAAGCACTTCCCGCTCTGGTTCGGCCAGATCCACCTTGCGAAACAGCGTTGGCCACACGGATTGCAGGTGACCGTTACGAAGCCACGGTGGTGGCTGATAACGGAATACCCGTTTACCAATATCCGGAGGCACGGGATGGGGAGCAGACTGGTAGTACAATTTTTAACCTTTTAATTCAGAGGGTTGACCCCAACGAATAAAGCCCTTATTATTCGCGCCACTTAGCTGTTCCCCGATAGCTCAGTTGGTAGAGCAACGGACTGTTAATCCGTTTGTCGCTGGTTCGAGCCCAGCTCGGGGAGCCACTTATTCCGAAATGCCGCTGTTTCTTTTGAAACCAGCGGCATTTTTCGTTCCGGACCTCAGAAAATCTGAGGCCGCTGCATAAATGCCTGCATTACACGATACAGTGTATAACCGTCTTCCGTTCCGGTCATCTCACGAATCGAGTGCATACCCAGCTGAGGCACACCTATGTCGAGCGTCGTCACCCCCAGATTTCCGGCTGTCAGCGGTCCGATGGTGCTGCCACAGCCCATGTCACTGCGCACCACAAACGTCTGGTAGGGCAATCCCAACTCGTCACTGATATGGCGATACACCCCGGCGGAACGACTGTTGGTGGCATAGCGCTGGTTGTGGTTGACCTTGATCACCGGCCCCTGATTGATCAGCGGTCCGTGGTTCTCGTCGTGGCGGTCCATGTAGTTGGGATGGATGCCGTGGGCGTTGTCCGCCGAGATCAGCATCGAGCGCGCTATGACTCGGGACTTTTCTGCCCCACACCATCGGTCCAGAAGGGCTGACAGGAATGGCCCCTGGGCACCTTCCGCAGACACACTTCCCACCTCTTCGTGATCATTGCAGACCAGCAGCGCGGGCTCATCAGCGGAGGTATCCAGTAATGCCTGGAGACCAATGTAACAGCTCAGCAGGTTATCCAGCCGTGCCGAGGCAATGAACTCGTCCCGCAACCCCACAAACGAGGCACCGCGGGCATCGTAGAAGCTCAGTTCATAGCCCAGCACCTTACGAACCCCGATTCCGGCTTCGGTGGCTATCTGACGCTCCAGCAGGGAAGCAAACGTTGTGGTATCAGAATCCGGCACCTGCATCATCACCGGTGGCAGGTCAGTCTGGGCATTGATGGAGCGGTTGCTGTTCGCCTCGCGATCCAGATGGATTGCCAGACTGGGAATAAACGCTACCGGCTTGCTGAAGTTAACCAGTACATCCTTCACGGCACCGGCATCGTCCAGAACGGTAACACGGCCAGCCAGCGACAGATCACGGTCAAACCAGGGGTTCAGCAATACGCCGCCATAGAGTTCCACACCGACCTGGAAAAACCCTTTGCGGCGAAGCTCCGGGTTCGGTTTCACCTTCAGACAGGGACTGTCTGTGTGAGCGCCGACCATACGGATGCCGCTTTCCACAACCTCTCCCTTGCCGGTACGAAACGCCACAATCGAAGAACCATTGCGGATCACGTAGTAGCCCTGCCCCTTCTCCAGCGACCACTCGTCTTTCTCATCCAGCTCGGTAAAACCGGCCTCATCGAGGTGGGCCTTCATGGTGGCCACCGCGTGCCAGGGGGTTGGGGAGGAATCGAGAAAATTCAGTAAACCGTGATTAAACTGCGCGTGTTCCATGATGCTCCTGATTAACTGATAATACCGCCAACAGTATGGCATGAAGCCAATAACCGTCATACTGCTAACCAAAGTTCGTCGGATTAGGCGAAGCCATAATCCGACATATTGACGAACTAAATGGCACCAGATGAAACCCGGAGCTTACCTTGCCGCTACCACGATTTCTCGACATCGAATACTGCCAGACCGACGACACCGTATTTCCCACCGCCATGTCCTGGTCACTGGAAGACGGCCGCCTGAAAACCGTGGTCATCGCTCCGGAGGACAGCTGGATCCCCGAAGACGGCGACCTGGGCGACATCGACCTGCTCTACCTGGAAGAACAGGGCGTGCCACTGATCGAACTGGCACGGGAGCTCCATCAGGACCTGCCGGACCAGACGGTGTTCACCGACGGCATGGACCCGGACGAAATCCTGGTGGACCTGATCTTCACCGCAGTCAGCATGGAGGCCCCGTTCGAAATCGCCCCCATTACCGAGCTGATCACCACCTCCGATACCGACAGCCTCGAAGACCGCCGCCGTCAGCTGCTGTTTGACGAGGGATTGGAACCCACACAATCAGAAAACTGTGTCTATGCCCTACTCCTGCTGGCCCGCGAAGAAGGCCTGCTGGAAGACTAAGGGCGTAATCCGGGGTTCCCTGGGGGAAGTGTGACGCGGGTCGACGTAACACACCGTTACAGAAGGCAGAATCTGCCCGTACCCGCAATCGTCAGGAAAGCCCATAACAATGAACAAGGTGTTGCGACAAGCTCTTCCGGCAGCCCTGCTGCCCATCGCACTGCTCGGTGCTGATCTCGCCTCAGCTGAGGAGAAAGCCCGCGAAGACATGCACTACGTTGGCCTTTACGCCACCGCGCTGAACCATCGCAGCATCGGCGACATCAGCAACGAATCCGCCTGGGGACAGGTCGGCACACTCGTCGTTGGCGGCCACATTACCGACCTGTTCCACGCCGAAGTGCGCGCCGGCGGCGGCTACAAAGATGCCAAAACCGGCGACCTGACCCTCTCCATCGACTACTTCGCCAGTTGGTACCTTGGGTTACATTACCCCGTCACCAGCTACGCCAACGTCTACGCCCAGGCCGGCTTTTCCCACATCAGCGGCGACGCCGAACTGGCCAACGCCGGTGCGGACGAGAACCGCCAGTTTCGGGATATGGAGGGAGACTTCCCCGACAGCAGCTTCAGCATCAGCTGGCTGGCCGGGGTGGATTTTGAAGTGATCGACAATGGCTATCTGGTGTTTGAGGGTGGCCGGCTGTTCAAGGATACGGGGCCGGATATCAACACCTTCCAGTTTTCCGGCGGGATCCGATACGAATTCTGAAATTCGTGTCGGATTACGCTTCGCTAATCCGACCTACAACGAAACCACACCCGGCCGATACTCCGAAACTTAAATCCGGTGGCGAATGTGCCAGCACCGATGAATCCGCGCATTACGCTGGAAGTCCTTGTCGAGGGTGTCCCGTGACACTTCCTCAATGGCAAACTCCTGCTCCAGTGCCTCATCCAGCTTGAAGCGGCGGAAATTGTTGGAGAAGATCAGCAGCCCCTCGGACGTCAGCCGCTGCATCGCCTGGCGTACCAGCTTACCGTGATCCTTCTGAATATCCAGCACCCCGGCCATACGGGCGGAATTGGAAAACGTTGGAGGGTCCATGAAAATCAGATCGAACCTCTGATCCGGTGTCGGCTTCGCCGCCAGCCAGACCAGACAATCCGCCTGCTCCACCTTGTGATGGCGGGCATCCACCCGATTCAGCGC
>JAKLLS010000065.1 GCA_022014155.1 Marinobacter sp.
CCCTGAAGGATATCAACCTGGACATCACCCCCGGTGAGATCTTCGCCCTGCTTGGCCCCAACGGTGCGGGTAAAACCACGCTGATCAGCATCATTTGCGGCATCGTCAACCTGTCCAGCGGCGAAGTCAAAGCCGCCGGCCACGATATCGTGCGGGAATATCGCAAGGCCCGGGAAAGCATCGGCCTGGTTCCCCAGGAGTTGAACACTGACTCATTTGAAACGGTCTGGGACGCTGTGTCATTCAGCCGCGGCCTGTTCGGGAAGGCGCCAAAACCGGCGCATATCAAGAAGGTCCTGAAGGATTTATCTCTCTGGGATAAACGGGATAACCGCATCATGTCCCTCTCCGGTGGCATGAAACGCCGGGTGATGATTGCCAAGGCCCTGTCCCATGAACCCAGAATCCTGTTCCTGGACGAACCTACTGCCGGGGTTGATGTGGAACTCCGCCGGGATATGTGGGAGATGGTGCGCCACCTGCGGGAAGACGGCGTAACCATTATCCTGACCACCCATTACATCGAAGAAGCCGAAGAAATGGCAGACCGCATCGGCGTCATACGCGAGGGGGAAATCATCCTGGTGGAAGACAAGGATCGGCTGATGAGTAAACTCGGCAAAAAAGAACTGCGGCTACAGCTGCAGTTGCCGCTGGAGAAGGTGCCAGGCGAACTGGTTCTGGAACCGGTCGAGTTGTCCGAGGACGGCTACGAACTGATCTACACCTTTGATTCCCAGCAGGAACAGGCCGGAGTTGCCCGTTTGCTTCGTACCCTGGGAGACATTGGCATCGAATACCGGGACCTGAAGACCCGGGAAAGTTCGCTGGAAGAGATCTTCGTCGGCCTGGTTCACGATTAGTGACGCCGACATACTGGAGCAACCCATGAATTTCTTTGGTATCCGTGCAATCTACAATTTCGAGATGGCCCGCATGCGTCGCACCCTGATGCAGAGCGTGGCGTCACCGGTTATATCGACATCACTGTATTTCGTGGTCTTCGGATCCGCCATCGGCAGCCGTATGGGTGCCATCGATAACATCAGCTACGGCGCCTACATTATCCCGGGCCTGGTGATGCTTTCATTGTTAATGCAGAGCATCTCCAATGCGTCCTTCGGGATCTATATGCCGAAGTTCTCGGGCACCATCTACGAAGTGCTTTCCGCCCCCGTATCCTATGTGGAAGTCGTGCTGGGTTATGTCGGGGCCGCAGCCACCAAGTCGGTCATCCTTGGCCTGATCATACTGGCCACCGCAAAACTGTTCGTGGATTACAGCGTACTGCACCCGTTCTGGATGTTTTTCTTCCTGGTGATCACGTCCATCACCTTCAGCCTGTTCGGCTTTATTATTGGCATCTGGGCAGACGGTTTCGAGAAACTGCAGATTATCCCGATGATGATCGTGACACCGCTGGTGTTCCTGGGTGGCACCTTTTACTCCATCGATATGCTGCCGGAGATCTGGCAGACAATCAGCCTGTTCAACCCGGTGGTCTACCTGATCAGCGGTTTCCGCTGGGCCTTTTACGGCGTATCCGATATCCACGTGGGCATCAGTGCCGGCATGATCCTTCTGTTCCTGACCGCCTGTATGGCAACCATCTGGTGGATCTTCAAAACAGGCTATCGACTGCGTTCATGAGCAGGATGACTTGGGCTCTGATCACAAGCCTCCTCGTACCCTGCCTTATTGCCGGGGATATCAACGCAGAGGTGTCGGAGCCACTGCCAACCCGAGAGGCATGCCTGATTACAGATCACGGGATCATCCCGATTACGGTGGAAATGGCGATCACGGAATCCGATCGCCGTAAAGGCCTGATGGGGAGAGAATCTCTGGCTCCTGATACCGGGATGCTGTTCCTCTATGAAGAACCCAGAAGGCCTGACCACGGGTTCTGGATGTACCAGACACTGATTCCCCTGGATATCGCCTACCTGGATAAGGAGGGCACCATCCTGGCCATCAGGCAGATGGCTCCCTGCCAGTCGCCATCTGGATCAGGCTGCCCAGTGTATCGCGCAGGCGTGAGCTTTTCCTCTGTCCTGGAAATGAACCAGTCCTTTTTCCGGAACAACGGTATTTCGGTTGGCCATCGACTCTCAACCAGCGAGTCCATCTGCAAACCTTGAGAATTCAATGGCCAGCCCAGACTTACGGCCCGGGCCGGCCTAAGCGTGGTGGCTATTTCTTCTTACCTCCCTTGTTGCCATTACCGCCATCGTCATCGTTTGTCTTGCATGACGTCGGTTTGTGGAGCTGGATATTTCCGCCCTGGCTCAGCGTTCCACTGGCCGAATAACCGGAGTCACAACTGATGCCGAAAGTATCGGCTCGCCCTGGTTCCCCGTTGTCTGCAACGGTTACGGTACAGAACGTCGCGCCGCCGTCATCGGCGACGTAATCCAGTTCGCGGGTTGTAGCATCGACAATACGATAATCCACGACGGAACTGCCCCGCACATGGTGGCCCGGTGCAACCAGGTTAAAGCGGCCTTTCATGTCTCCATTGGGGAACACGCCACCGTTCATTCCGAAGTTTACCCTTTGACCGTAGTCATCGAAGAAGAAGCCGCCTCCGGTGACAAAATCCGCTGCGGGCGGGCATTCACCATCTGGCCCACTGCCACAGATCAGACCTGCCTCGGCACGGGAGATGGCGACTTCAGCCACCGGTGTCCCCAGAGCGCCAAGAACTTCCACGCGTAATGCCGTCACGGTAATGCTCTTGTCTGTTTGCACCTGCTCATTGATCGTCACTTTGATCAGCCCGCCAATGTCCAGGGTCTGGTTTGGCTTGCCGCTTGCTTCAATGTGTTTACCATTGATTGTCAGACCGACAATATCGGAGTATCCCGACAGAACCGGCGCTCCATTGGTACACTCCGCAGAAGCAACCGCCTGAAGAACCGTCGCGCTAATACTCAAATCGACGCCCAGGGAAGACAGGTCAAGCCCGAGCCCTGCGGTAATGGCCATGGAATCGGTGCGATTACCAGAGCCAACGGTGGTGGCGTGCAGCACGCTCGCCTGAACCACCCCCTCATCAAAGTTGATCAAGGATTCATCTTTGCTCCCGCCACTGCTATCGAGCTGTCCGGTATCGGAGAGCACGATTCTTTTGTTGAGAAGCAAGAGATTGACAGCCACGTCCAGCGCGGTTGCGCTGCCGATGTAGGACGGCATCACTGAGGTTTCAGATCCACCGTTTTTACCATTATTGGGTTTGGAATTAGCTAAAACCATAGCAGAAGCAAGACACACCGCCATGGCCACAACAATCGCTATCCCTCCCTTTCTTAGTGTTGCGGTACCTGAGGTCATTTCCACTCTCCTTGTTGATTCTTATAATGTGGTTACTATCCTGGTTTCCCAAACCACATTATGAGTATTAGTGCTAACAAGGAGTGCGCAAAAGACGGATTTACTCTATAGAGTCACCAAAGTAGTACAGATGTACATAAAAGGGATATATCCTCTGTTGGAACATACACTTAACAGGCTCTGTGCATTCAGCTGTCCTTCCATTCTGGCTTGCGCTTGTCCAGAAACGCGCAGATTCCTTCCTGTGCATCGCCTGCGGCCAGGTTATCGCTCATAACCTGCGAGGTGTAGTCATAGGCATCCGCAAGGCCGAGTTCCAATTGCCGGTAAAAGGCTTCCTTCCCGACCTTCAGGGTGTGACTGGATTTGTCGGCAATGACTCGCGCCATGTTGTATACCATTTCATCCAACACCTGCTCATCCACCACCTTGTTCACCAGCCCGATCTGTTCCGCCCGGAGCGCACCGATCATCTCGCCCGTCAGCAGCATTTCCATGGCGTGCTTACGGTGAACATTACGTGATAATGCGACCATCGGTGTAGAACAGAACAACCCGATATTGACGCCCGGAGTGGCGAAACGCGCCGTATCCGCCGCCACCGCCAGATCGCAACTGGCCACCAACTGGCAACCAGCGGCCGTGGCAACACCGACCACCCGGGCAATCACCGGTTTGGGCAGGTTCACCACTTGCTGCATAACCTTGCTGCATTGATCGAACAACGCTTTCTGCTGATCCTGATCACCAAACTGCTCCCGAATCTCCTTGAGATCGTGACCTGCACAGAACACACGGCCACTGGCGGCGAGCACGACCACCCGGGTATGCGGATCATCGGCCAGGGTATCCAGACGATCAGACAGAGCCCGCAGCATCGCCATGGACAGGCTGTTGCGGTTCTCCGGCTGGTTGAGGGTCAGCGTTGTGATGCCGTTTTCGGTGGCAACCGTAATCATCTCTTCCGCAGTCATGGCGATACACTCCTCAGGATTTTCTTCAGTATTCCGGGCCTCTACCAGCAAGTCGAGCCGACTTTCGTCGGGATCGCCCGAGCTATCACCAGACACCAACGTGACACAGTTCACAAAAGTGACAATCCCCAATGTCCGTGTGGCCAACGCCCAGACAGTAAAACTTATGGTTTTATGTCGGCAAAGCGTGACAAAACATCACAAAAAAACAACAAAAAGAGGTAACCATGAGACTAATCAAGCAAGCCTTGCCCTTGGCGGTCGCAGTAGCACTCACCGGCTGCGGCGGAAGTGGCGGAGGTTCCGATGACAACCCAAATGACACTCCCAGCGTGGTGGATTCGGAACAGCAAGAAGTGGCTGGCCAGGGTGTTATCCGCGTGCTGTCAAACCGCCCTGACCTGATCAACGGTGGCGACGCACTGATAGAAGTGGCATCCGCGAATCTGAAGGGCGCCAGAATCCTGCTCAATGGCAAAGACATCAGTGACACTCTGACCACCATGGAGAATGGCGCGCTCCGTGGCCTGATCACCGGCCTGGAACTCGGCGAGAACGAACTGAAGGTTATTCTGGGTAAAGGCGGCGTGCTGCGCAAAACCATCACCAACCACCCAAAAGGTGGTCCAGTATTTTCCGGCCCTCAGGTCCAACCCTGGAACTGCACCAACGCCAATGCCGTGGACGACAAGTGCAACCAACCCGCGGAATTCGAACTGAAGTATGTACCCCAGTCAAAGTTTGATCTGTTTGCTGAAAGCTTTGACCCACAATCTCCCGGGTTGCCTGGCGCCTTCCTGCCCTACGATCCCGAGAATCCACCGCCATCCGAGGACATTGCCCAGGTCACCACCGATGAAGGCGTCACGGTTCCCTACATCGTGAGGGTTGAGAGAGGTGTCATGAACCGGGATCGCTATCAGGTCATGTCCCTGTTTCAGCCGGACAAGGAATGGACAGCGTTGTCACCGCAGGAGCAGTGGAATGGCAAGATCCTGATTCACCACGGCGGCAATGTCGGGGTCAGCTATGGCATGGGGCATCCACCCAATGGTGATATCGCCGGTACGGCCCCCGAGGGCGCGGAAACCCTTCTGGGGGACAGTATCTCCGTTGCCCTGGCCCGCGGGTTTGTAACCCTGTCCACCGCACAGGCCAACCTTGGCCATAACGTCAACCTGGTGACTGCGGCGGAATCCCTCGTTATGGCGAAAGAACACATCGTCGAACAATATGGCCCGGTGCGTTACACCATTGGTACCGGATGCTCCGGCGGCGCCATCGCCCAACAGCACATCGCGAACGCCTACCCGGGTATCTACCAGGGCCTGATCGTCCAATGTTCCTACCCGGATGTATGGACCACTGCCACCCAGTTCGCCGATTACAACCTGTTGAACGAATATCTGGGTAACCAGGTATCCGAAGACCCGGCTGACCTTCTTGCGTTTGTCGAAAGCCTGCTCACCTCACCAGTTTACGCAGTACAGTGGCCAGCGCTTTACGGCCACCTGCCGGTAAACCCAATCGTTTCCGACCTGGCGTTCTTCCCATCGGCAGAACCGGATCAGGAGAACTGCCCGGGCCTGGCGGGGCAAGCGGAAGTGTATGACCCGGAAACCCGTCCCGACGGCCTGCGCTGTGGCCTGATTGACTACATGGTCAGCCAGTTTGGCACCCGTCAGCCGGAGGCGTGGTCTCCCAATGAGCAACTGCTGTCACGGGGCTTCGGCGGAATCCCACTGGACAACAGCGGTGTGCAATACGGCCTGAAAGCACTGCAGGACGGTGTCATCACCGGAGACCAGTTCCTGGCCGTCAACCGCGACATCGGTGGCCTTGATGTTGATATCAACTACCAGGCCGAACGCACGGTCGCGGACCCGGAAGCACTGGAAAATTCCTATCGCACCGGCGCGGTCAATACCGCGGAAAATCTCGCCAACGTGCCCATCATCGACCTGCGGGGCCCGGACCCCGGCATTGCCCACGACGCCTTCCACTCCTGGCAGGTACGGGCGCGACTGGAAGAAACCCAGGGCCATGCCCGCAATCAGGTGATCTGGTACGGCGCTTTCCCACTGGCCGGCGACACCATCTTCACCACCGAAGCCCTGCTGGTCATGGACCAGTGGCTGGCAGCCATCGAAGCCGATCAGGAAGCAACCCCGGTACCGGCCAAAGTCATCGCCAACAAACCAGTCACTGCCAGGGACCGCTGCCTGTCACTGTCAGCGCCATTCTCGGAGGAAGGTCCGAAGGCGCCCTACACCGGCAACCTGCTCTATCCCGAGCCGCAGGTCGCCGGGCTGGACTCGGAACAGATTCCCACATTCCCCGCCGAACTGGGCCAGATACTGGACGTTGCCACCGGACAAGTCTGTGGCCTGGATCTGGGTGAACTGGGACTTCCCGACACCATCACCGATCCACTCCAGCCGATTACCGACGAAGTGGTGGAAGCCCAAAAACTGGTGGTCCAGACCCGCTTTGGTACACCGCGTACCGTAGCTGGTGATTCCATTACCACGCTGAACAACAAGTGCCAGCTCAAACCCGTGGACCCTGCGGACTATCCGGAGAACCCCCTCACAGGCGTGAGTAGCTCTGAAGAGTTCGCGCAACAAGTGGCAGACATATTCCCGGATGGTGTTTGTGATTTCAGCAAACCACCGGTAGGGCAAGTGCCCACAATGACGTGGCTGCAGTATGGCGATGAAGAGACCGTAACCACAGGCGGAGAACCGTTACCCACCAGAAGTGAAACCGTTGCAGGCTGGGCTTCCCCGGCGTTTGGAGTGGATCTGAACCCAAGAGCCGACCTGTAATTACAACTTGCAGGGGCGGTGCAAGCTGCCCCTGCGTTGAGTTGCTATTATCATCCCCAGCCCGCACGATAAGAGTAAGGAAATCAATTGTAGGGAGCGGGCCGTCATGCAGAAATCCATGATCTTCAAAATCATTGTTGGCGTTGCCATCATCCTTGGTGGCATCTTCGTCGTCATGAGGGACGACCCTGCCGTACCAACCGGAGATATCAACACCATCGAGCCATTACCGGAACAGAGCAGCCAGTAGCGCGCGCCTGATAACGGACAGCTAGACTGTGGAGCCAACCCGGATAAAAGGGCTGACCATTGCGGCACTGGGTGTGTTGTTTATTACCCCGGACGCACTTCTGGTAAAAATAACCTCCGTGGAGCCGGTTGTATTCCTGTTCTGGCGAGGCCTGCTGCTGACCATCAGCTTTTTTGCCATCAGCTGGCTCAGGTACCGCTCCCGACTGGTATCCGAAATCCGCAAATGTGGCCGCAAAGGCCTGTTCTGCGCCAGCGCCTTCGCCGTGAGTACACTGGGGTTTGTGGTGGGCATGAAAAACACCGCCGCCGGCAATGTCCTGGTGATCCTCAACACCGCACCGGTGATCGCCGCGGTGATCGCCTGGCTGGTGTGGAAAGAAACCCTGCCCCTCAGAACCTGGCTTGTCATCCTGGTGTGCGTAACCGGTGCCACCTTCATGGCCATTGGCGAATGGGGCAAGGGCGACCCGCTGGGCCTGATTATGGCGGCGATCGCCGCCACCGCCCTCGCCTCCAACCTGAACATGGCCCGTTCCAAACCGGACAGCGATATGAGCGTGATGCTGATGTTCGGCGCCCTGGCGCTGGCCGGAGTAGCCGCCCTCGCCGGCGGCGCCGAGCTGCCCTCACCCCGGGACAGTTTCTTTATCGCCCTGCTCTGCCTGGTGTTTCTCCCGATGGCCTGCATTCTGATCCAGATCGGCCCCCGTTACATTCCGGCGGCGGAAGTCAGCCTCATGCTACTGCTGGAAACCGTACTGGGCTCCTTCCTCGTCTGGCTGTTCCTCGGCGAAGTGCCGCCCAAACTCAGCCTGATCGGCGGTGTGATTATATTCTCCACACTCGCCGTTCACGGCTGGATCGAAGTAAGAAGGTATCGGCGGGCGGTCCGCAGTTAATAACCCGGTTTCTACAACGTACCCGGGAACAGGTTGATACCCGACTCATCGCAGGTCTCATAGGACGCAACCGTATTACTGTTCACCTCCACGACAACGTCCGCACTGGTGCCGGTGTCCATGCCGTAACGCACTTCAACCACGCCATCCCCTGCCATACGATTAATCCCCTGGATGGGGCATAGGGTCTCCTGGGAGAGATCGATCACGACCGGACTGGGCGTTGTATAGTCAACGTAGCCGTTCATAGCAGAGCTGATCAGCTTGAATTGCGTATTTAAGGCCAGCTGGTTGCCATCAACGCTGAGGGTGATGAGCGAGTTCTGCAATGCGACGTAACTTGTCCCTTTTTTGAACTCCAGGACATTGGAGGTAAGCGTCAACGTGCCCTGCTCCGCAGCAGCATCATAGGACTCCGACCAGCTATCACCACCTTTGAGAGCGAAGGGTGTGCCGGAGACAACAAAGCTACCGGAGATATTGAACGTCTCCGAACCACTCCAGGATTCCGATCCGGAGCTGGAGCTGCCACTTTCCTGGTAGGTATAGGAACCGTTCAGCTCAACCTGCCCGAAACTGACCGTCGTCAATCGACAATTACTGAAGTCGTAACGCAAATCAATAACGCTGGAGACAGATTTATCGGTGACCTTGACCGAGCCGCTCTCATTTTCGCAAGCAAGATCCACGGAATCATCATGCGCCTGGGCAGTCGCGCCATCATGAACGATCTCCTCCAGCCCGCCATAGTTGATCACGTCCTCAACTTCGGTCACAAGGTCCAGAGCTTCTTCCGATGACTGATAGGCAGACGTCGTACCCTCAAAATCTTCCTGCGTGCTAAGCGATGCCTTACGGGTTGAATACCCGCCATCATCCAGAGAAAGCGAACCACCAGACGACACTTCACGATCACTCCCGCCCCCTCCACCGCCGCCACCACCACAGGCGGACAGAACCAGAGCAACGGACGTCACCATGACCGACTTGATAAAGGCTTGCTGCTTCATATGATCTCATTCCCTTGTTTTTTCATTGTGTTGAGCGGGCACCCAGCCCAAGCCTTTTATAGCGGAATGTCGTGAAAATAACCATGTTTTGGGCTTGGTGGGATTTGGAGAGCATGACGGGGGTCACGAAAGTCAGGCAAGAGATTGCTTGGTGGAAAACTGAATAATGGCCGGAGTGCCAACCGCCACATCATTTGGATATTGTGACTACCCGTCGGTCCTCAAGTACCTATTCAGCCAATCACAGTTGGCGGCAAATAAATGGTGAATTCATTCAAAGGCTCGATGAGCACGCTATAGGGGGTGCGCTGTTCTGGCTCCGAAACAATTCCAAGATTGGATAGAAGTCGAAACTTTGCTGATTTGAGAGTCGCTGGTTTTACCTGCAACTCCTTGTGCCAAACCCTATAAGTACCGAGCTTGTCATCCCTACGATAATAAAAGCCAGCAAGGGGGTGAGTCAGGTAAACAAGAGCGGACTCTGAATTAGGAAATCCAGGGAAATCGAAAGTGTCTTCTTCTGATTGGCTCAGTTCAACAGCCGCTTCCGCCCATTCTGACTCTGTGGTCATCTTATACTTTTCATACAAGCCAGTGGATTTGTTGAGTCTGCAATCGAATCTAACCTTTCCGGCATGCCAGGGCAGATTCCACAGGTATCTTGGTACTAAAAGAGCCCATGAATCTAGTGTGGTACCAAGAAACCAAACGCATCTTTCACCTGTCTTCTTATCTATAATGTATATGCGATAGTTGGTTTGGCCCATCGTGAATTTTGGGAACGGTAAAACCGCCGACGTAAAATCAACATCCACGAATGGCACGACCGAGATCAGCCCAAGCGTTTGTCCATCAACCTGAATAGTGTCTAACTGGAACCTATCTGGGAAAACGCCACTAAACCTGTCGGCAGGGACAGCATACGTAATTATTGCGAAGTGCTTTAAGCCGCATAGAACGTCGATGCCTTTGGGCTTTGGCCTCTCCGTCACACAATCTTCGAACTTTCTGGCTTCCTGCAAAGTAATTTCCTGAAATTTAAAGCTTGCAGCATGCCCGCCCTTGCAATGGAGCCGAAGGCGCAATGTAAAGGGTGTCGCCGTGCCTGCATTGGTTACCACTTGTTGACGCCTGCGTATATGCTGATAATATACTTTTATGATCAATTGGGCACAAGTTACTGGCTTTGACTGGGACGAAGGCAACTCCCGCAAAAACGCGGAGAAGCATGGCGTCAGCCAGTCCGAAGCGGAAGAAATTTTCTTTAATGAACCGCTTCTGGTGCTGGAGGACTCCAAACACAGCCAGACTGAGGCCCGTTTTCACGCCCTTGGTGAAACTGATGATGAGAGGCTGCTCCACATCACGTTCACGCTAAGGCAGCACGGCACGCTGATCCGAGTGATTTCCGCTCGCGACATGCACCGCAAAGAGAGGGCTGTTTATGAGCAAGCTAAAAAAGATGCCTGAGTTCAAAACAGAAGCGGAAGAACGGGAGTTCTGGGAAACTCACGATTCCTCCGACTACCTGGACTGGAGCCAGGCAAAACCGGCTTCTTTCCCGAAGTTGAAGCCCTCAACCAAGACTATTTCACTTCGTTTGCCCGAGACTCTGCTCGACCGGATCAAAATCGAGGCTAACAAGCGGGATATGCCCTATCAGTCACTGATCAAGGCTTGGCTTGCGGATGATGTGAACGACAGCCGTCGGGCCTGAGGTGCTAATAGCGTATTAGACCGCGTTCGGCGATATTGCAGAAACGTGCGTTACACATAACTCCGCACTTTCCCTGGCATTCTAGGTCTAAAGTTCCATATTAACAACAGCTTAGCTTAGCCCCATTCCAGTCGCCATGTAATCGCTTGGCTTCTCGTTTTTTGCGCTGAATGAGACTGTAACTACATACCGCTTGTTGTCAGATTATTGCCCATGCATCTGTCTAAAAACGTCTGCACAAAAAGATAAACGCAACAGGCAAGAGTGGAAAAGAATCGAAGGTCATCGGTGTTAATGGTGCCCGGAGCCGGAATCGAACCGGCACGGCCTTGCGGCCGAGAGATTTTAAGTCTCTTGTGTCTACCAATTTCACCATCCGGGCATCGGAGGGAGGTTGTGAGGGGCAGAATTGTATAAGGCCGTGTGGGCTAACGCAATTCCAATTGGTCTTCCGGGGTTTTACTGGTTGTTTTGCATCCACTTGGCCCGCCACAGAAAAATCACACCGGTTTAACGGCCCTGCCCTTGTAGATATAGCCGGCGACTTTCGGGGTTTTGGGGATGTAGAGGTTTTCCAGCTCGAGGATGTCGAACCCTGCTTCCCGCAGCAGGTCGGCTATCGGGCGGTTCAGGTGACAGCCGCCGGCCACTGTCTTCCAGGCCGGGGTGATTCGATGTTGCCACTTGCGAACGCCGTGGTCACAGGACTCACCGTGTTCCAGGAACAGCAGTTCACCGTCGGGTCTGAGTACCCGTTTCATTTGCTCAAGGGCGGCCTGCCAGTCCGGGATGGTACAGAGGGTGAAGGTCAGCAGGACGGTGTCCACACTGTCATCGGGTAATGGGATTTTCTCTCCCGGCAGGTCCAGCCATTCCACTTTCACCGGTGACCGGCCGAGATTTCCCTGAGCTTTGCGGCGCATGCCTTCGGAGGGTTCCAGGCCGTAGACCAGGCTGACAGTGTCCGGGTTGTAGAACTCGAGGTTGATGGCAGAGCCCATGCCGACTTCCAGCACAACGCCTTTGGCCATGGGCACCACCTGACTACGCAGTTTCATCACCTGGCCCACGGAGCATGTGCGGTCTATGATGTGAGGCAGTATTTTGTCTTCGTAAAAGCTCATGGGGTTCGCCATACTTGTTTTAAATCAAGGACAGAGCAATTTGTCCTATTGGTTAAGGTCCTGTTTTTAGTAGCATGACCCGCATCTGCCGGTAATAACAACTTTACAACATGAGCTCAGGCAGCGGCCGAACGGGTGCGCTTTGCCCGTTTTTGTAACGTGTGAGTAGTTACCGGAGGTTCCGATGGAACTCGACCCTCTCATCCTATCGCGAATTCAGTTCGCGTTTGTGGTGTCATTTCACGCCATTTTCCCGGTGTTTACCATCGGGCTTGCTTCCTTCATTGCAGTGCTCGAAGGCCTTGCCTTTAAAACCCGAAACCCGATCTGGGAAAAGCTCTCGGCCTTCTGGACCAAGGTGTTTGCCGTTGTCTTCGGTATGGGGGTGGTCTCCGGTATTGTGATGTCGTTCCAGTTCGGGACCAACTGGAGCAATTTCGCGCAGGCTTCGGCCAACTTTCTTGGCCCGGTTCTCAGTTATGAGGTGCTGACAGCCTTTTTCCTGGAAGCCGCATTCCTTGGGGTGCTGCTGTTCGGTCGTGACAAGGTACCTGCCGGTGTGCACCTGTTCGCAGCCATTATGGTGGCGCTGGGCACCTTCATCTCCTCGTTCTGGATTCTCGCTGCCAATAGCTGGATGCACACGCCGGCAGGCACGGAATTGCGCGACGGTGTGTTCTATGTGACTTCCTGGAGTGAAGCGATCTTCAACCCGTCTTTCCCCTATCGCTTTATGCACATGGGGCTGGCGTCGTTCCTGACTGGCAGTTTCGTGGTGGCGGGCGTTAGTGCCTGGTACCTGTTGCGGGGCCGTGAGGTGGAAGCGAACCGGAAAGCGCTGTCGATGTGCCTCTGGCTCCTGCTGTTCATTGCACCTCTGCAGGCCGTTGTTGGAGATTTTCATGGCCTGAATACCCTGGAACACCAACCCATGAAAGTCGCAGCAATGGAGGGGAACTGGGAGACCTCAACGCATGTGCCGCTGTTGTTGTTTGCCATTCCGGATCAGGAAAACCAGACCAACCTGTTTGAAGTGGGTGTGCCCGGCCTGGCGAGCTTCATCCTCACTCATGAATGGGATGGCGAGGTGCCGGGACTGAACGAAGTGGCCGTAGACGAACAGCCGCCGGTTGCCCTGGTGTTCTGGTCATTCCGGGTGATGGTGGGTCTTGGCATGCTGATGATCGCTTTTGCCGTCACCGGGCTGATCTTGCGCGTAGGAAGTCGATACTGGCGATCAGTCTGGTTCCTGCAGGGGTTGCGGTTGATGAGTATTACTCCCTTTTTCGCAGTACTGGCAGGTTGGTTTGTGACGGAAATTGGTCGCGCGCCGTGGCTGGTGTACGGAATGATGAACCAGGCCCAGGCAGTTACTCCGTCACTCACCGGCGGTATGGCGTTGTTCTCGCTGATCGGCTATATCGTTGTGTACGCCCTGGTATTTACCGCAGGCGTGTACTATCTCATGCGGGTGCTTTACGTCGGACTGGAGGACACCTACGACGATGACGAGCACGAAGCAGAACGCCCGAAACGTCCATTGTCAGCGACCCACGTCCCCTTTGAGATTGAGCATGACGAGGGTGATCTTGTTGGTACCGCAAAACCCTTCAACAACGGAGGCCACTGATCATGGAACTGTTTGACCTGCCCCTTATCTGGGCTTTTATCATTGGCTTCGGCATCATCATGTACGTGTTGATGGATGGCTTTGACCTCGGTGTTGGCATTCTCTTTCCCTTCGCCCCTTCCGAGGAGGACCGGGACACCATGATGAACACCGTCGCCCCCGTGTGGGACGGCAACGAGACCTGGCTGGTGCTCGGCGGTGCCGGCCTGTTGGCGGCGTTTCCGTTGGTATATTCCATTCTTCTGCCCGCGCTGTATATCGGCGTGTTCCTATTGGTCGCCGGGTTGATTTTCCGGGGCGTAGCGTTTGAGTTCCGCTTCAAGGCCCGCACCTCCCGCTACCTCTGGAACTGGGCATTTGCCGGCGGCTCCACCATAGCTACGTTCGCCCAGGGTGCTGTTGTCGGCGCCTATATCCAGGGCTTTGAAACCCTGGACGGCGTCTATGTCGGCAGTGCGCTGGACTGGCTGACGCCCTTCACCGTGCTGACCGGACTGGGCATGCTGGCCGGCTACGCCCTGCTCGGTACAACCTGGCTGATCATGAAGACGGAAGGTCATCTGCAGGACTGGGCGTACAAGCTGGCCCTGCCATTACTGGGTGGTGTCCTGGTGGTATTCGGGATGATCAGTGTGTGGACACCATTTGTGGATGACATGGTGCGCGACCGCTGGTTCTCCAACCTCAGTGTGATCTGGATCCTGCCGGCACTGACGTTGCTGTGTGCTTTCCAGATTTACCGCTCGGTCCGCAACCGGCTTGAGGGTATGCCGTTCGTGGCGACCATGGGGTTGTTCATCTTTACGTACCTGGGCCTGATCGTCAGCCGCTGGCCCTATGTGGTACCACCGGATTATACCCTCTGGGATGCGGCCTCCGCCTATGAGTCCCAATTGTTCCTGCTGCTGGGGCTGCTGTTCGTGATTCCCATCGTGCTGGCCTACACCGCCTGGACCTACTGGGTGTTCCGGGGCAAGGTTCGCGCCGGCGAGGGCTATCACTAAGTGGCTGAGACGGGTGACATTAACTCACCCACCAGTCAGCAGGCCGTCAGGCAATGGCTGTCGGAACTGGCCCGTGGCAACCGTCTGTGGATTCGCAGCACGGTTGTTGCGGGTACGGTTGCCGGCATCGCCACGATCGTGCAGATGGTCTTTCTCGCCCGGATTATCCATCTGGGCGTCATTGACGAGGTTCCGGTTGCGGACCTCACCCCCCTCTTCCTCTGGCTGATCCTGGCGATTGTTATCCGCGCTATCGGTCAGGGTTTCCAGACCCGGCTTGCGGCCCGTTGCAGTGAGCAAGTTCGGCGTGATGCCCGCCGCCAGATTTACAGGCACTGGCAGGCGACTGGGCCGGTTGCCCTGGGCCAGTCTTCAGCCGGAACCCTGGCCCGGGAATGGATTGACCATGTTGAGGCTCTGCATGGTTACTTTGCGCGGTTTCTCCCGCAGATGATGCTGTCGGTTGTGGTGCCGTTGTTAATTCTGGTTCTGGTGTTCTGGCTGGACTGGTTGGCCGGGGTATTTCTGCTATTGTCAGCTCCCTTGATACCGCTGTTCATGGCTCTGGTGGGTATGGGCGCGGAGAAGCTGAACCAGCAGCATTTCGAGACCATCAGCCGGCTGTCGGGGCAGTTTCTGGATAAGGTGCGGGGGCTGACAACCCTGCAGCTATTTGGCCAGACGGCCGACGCCACCGAGCTCATCCGTAAACGCTCGGACCATTACCGGCGCATCACCATGAAAACCCTACGGGTGGCCTTCCTTTCCTCGGCGGTACTGGAATTTTTTGCGTCCGTGGCTATTGCGGTGATTGCCATTTACATCGGTTTTGGCTTACTGGGCTACATCACTTACGGCCCTTCCGAGGAACTGACGCTGTTTTCCGGGCTGTTGATCCTGTTGTTGGCACCGGAGTTTTTTCAGCCATTACGAACGCTCTCCCAGCATTACCATGATCGTGCAGCGGCCCTTGGGGCGGGCACCGAAATCCTGCGACGACTGACGACACCGGTGGATAGCCATCGGCTTTCAGAAACTGCCGATGCCGGTAGCGCGATTGATGTTATTGAACTGGACTCGGTGTCAGTGGCGTTCCAGGCTGATCAAGAGGTTCTTAAGGACGTTTCGCTGGTTATTCCCAGGGCCGATGTGATCGCCCTCACCGGCCCCTCTGGTGGCGGTAAGTCAACTCTTCTGCATCTGTTGGCAGGTTTCATGGCGCCAGACAGCGGCAGGATTCAACTATTCGCCCAACCTCCCGGCAGTTTCCGTTTTGGCTGGCTGGGGCAAAAAGGCTTCCTGGTTCAGGGCACCTGGGCGGACAATCTCCGCCTGACCACGCCGGATGCCTCGGACATTGCCATCGACACGGCCTTGCGCAATGTTGGCCTGGGTCCGCTGCTGGACAGCCGGCGGGAGGGCATAAACAGTCTCGTGTCCGAAGACGGCCAGGGTTTGTCCGGCGGGCAGGCCCGGCGCCTGAGTCTGGCGCGCATTTTTCTGGCGGATTACGACCTTATCCTGCTGGACGAGCCCACCGCGGGTCTGGACAGCGATAGCGAGGTGTTTGTACTGGAGGCTCTGCACAAACTGGCGGTCGCCGGTAAAACACTGATCTTCTCTACCCATCATCAGGCGCTGCTGACACTGGCCAATCGGGTACTGCTGGTTTCCGGTGGGGAGGTTCGTAATGCGTGACCTCAAACCCTGGCTGGAGCTTATTTTAAAGCGTCCCGGCAGGCTTGTGATGGGGGGCGCTCTGATTCTGGCGACGTTGCTCTCCGGAATTGGATTGCTTGCGGTTTCTGGCTGGTTTATCACTGAGACGGCGCTGGTCGGGATGCTTTTGGCCGCAGGCGTTGCCGCGAGCATCAATCTTTATGTGCCCGGTGGTGCTATCCGTTTTTTTGCGGTTTCCCGGACTGTGTTCCGGTATCTGGAGCGGGTATACAACCACGATACGGTCTTGCGGTTGCTTACGGACATCCGGGTGACACTGTTTCAGAGTCTGGCCTCAGCCAGCCGCAGCCACAGGAGGCAACTGACCGGTGCCCAGTGGCTATCCAGGCTCACCAGCGATGTCGATGCGCTGGATACCCTGTACCTCCGGTTGATCGCCCCGACAGCGCTTGCCGCGCTGGTCACCGTCCTCGTTGTAGCTCTGACGGCCGCTCTGTTTGATATACAGACAGCAACGTTGATAGGACTAGTGCTGCTGGCCGCGTTTCTGATTGCCACGATCGGTACCTATCTGAGGACGAGGCAGCTCGCGGCGAGGCAGAGCGACCGCCAGGAATCATTGCGAACCGCGGTGATTGAACACATCGAGGGCTTTGCCGAGCTGACGGCGGCCGGCAGAACCGGCAAACATGCGGCGTGGCTGATGCGTCAGGCCCACCAGGTGACGTCTGAGCAGGCCCAGACGGATTCCCGGGCAGGCTGGCATCTTGCGGGCTCTCACCTTTTGATTAATCTCACTGCGGTTCTGGCGCTGTGGGCGGGCTTTGCTCTGTTTCGCGCAGGGGTAGTGTCCGGGCCAGTGTTGGTGTTGTTGCCCATTGCCCTGCTCGGCGTCGCGGAAATCTATGCCATGTTGCCTGACGCATTCGGCAAGTTGGGGGCAACGGCTGCCTCAGCCAGTCGTCTGAACCGGGATTGTCAGGCAGACGAACCGGCTCCGGATACCGGTGCGCAGGGTTTACCAGCGAACGCCGCCCTACTCGCAACTAATCTGACGGTAAAACATCCGGGCCACGCCCCTCTGTTCACTCATTTTGAACTTGAGGTCAAGGCTGGCGAGCGTGTGGGTATTCTTGGTCATTCCGGTAGCGGCAAGTCGTCCCTGGCGGATGTGTTTGCCGGGCTGCTGCCAGCGGCCCATGGCAAACTGGCCACGCGGGACCGGGTGTATCTCACCCAGAAAACCGTGCTGTTTGAGGATACCCTGAGAGCCAACTTACTGTTGGGTTCACCAAACGCCAGCGAGGCCGAGCTGTGGCGCATATTGGAAGTGGTGGAACTGGCAGACCGCTTTGCCCCGGAGCCCGACCAGCTTGATACCTGGCTGGGCAGTTCAGGAAGCCGGTTATCGGGGGGGGAGGCACGGCGCGTAGCATTGGCGCGGGTGCTGTTGAACCCGGCTCCGGTGGTCATTTTGGACGAACCGTTTACCGGCCTGGATGCCGGAACCCGGACACGGATTGCGAAAAGAATGGCGTTGGTTCTAGAGGGAAAAACGGTGATCAGTATGGCCCACGGGCCGGATGCCCTTCCGGGCACCGACCGCGTGATCCATCTGCGGGGTTAGCGGGTTTCAACCAGCTCAAAGACCAACCCTGCCTTGCTGGTCAGCCGATCCATCAGTTTGCCGTCCAGCAGCGAGGCCGGGGTCCAAAAGCCGCCGGGCTTGTCTGCGGGGGTATCAAAAGCCAGGCACATACCCGCTTCACCCAGCATTTTGCCAGTGGAACCATAACCCGGATCGCGATCACCGGTGACTTTGGTGATCAGGGTGCGTCCGTCCTCGGTTTTGCCAATAAAACGCAGGTCAAAGTAGCCATTCTCCTGGGCTTCGGGGCTTGGCCCTTCACCCGGTGCAGGAACAAACTTCTCTACCAGCCAGCGTGTGGGTTTGAGAGCCGATGCCGTGAAGAACGCACCCAGGCCACCGGTAATGCCATAGGCCGTCAGGCGCCCTTTCATGCCCCGGCCGGTCATCATGGCTTCATCGTAGGTGAATTCCTTGCCATAACGGGCTTGCTGCAAAGCGTTGGAGCGATGCACCACGCGGGTATTGATGGCCCCCATGACAAACGGCGCCAGCCAGACACCAAAGTCCTCATCATATTCCGCGGTTTTCAGACTTGGCTGACGAGCCTGGGAACGGTGATCCGGTGGACAGATTGAAAAGGGATTCGCCAGCTCTTTCCTCAGCTTCGGGTCGGAAGCCGCTTCCCGGGCGATATTGATCATGGATGCCACGGTCCCGCCGGAGAACTCCCCTTTCGCCGCCTTCACTCGCATCCTGACATCGCGACAGGGGGCACCGAAGGTCTGCTCCGCCTGCTGTTGCAGGAACCACACCCCTATATCCGATGGTATCGAGTCAAACCCGCAGCAATGAACGATGCGTGCTCCAGAGGATTTTGCCTCTTCCTCATAGCGTTCCACCATCTTGCGAATCCATTGCACTTCGCCGGTCAGGTCACAGTAATCAGTGCCGGTGCGCACACAGGCCCGCACCAGGGGTTCTCCGTATAATGCATAAGGGCCAACGGTGGAGATGATGACCCGCGTCTGATCACACATGGCCTGCAAATCGGCCTCATCCGCGGCGTCAGCAATGATGACCGGCAAATCCGCAGCGTCGCCACCCAGATCTTTCTTCAATGTGGCGAGTTTGCTCTCAGAGCGCCCCGCAATGGCCCAGGAAACCGACTTGCCCACTCCGTATGCCTCGAGCAAGTAACGTGTGAGTATCTGGCCGACAAAACTGGTCGCCCCAAAGACCACCAGGTCATAGGTTGTCTGCGTTGATTTTGTCATTGCTTATCCTTTTCTCCGTTGGAATAAATGCATAAATATCGCAACACCCAGGCCCCAGAAGCCGTTCAGCAGCAAACCACCGACCCAGGTCTGAGCTGAGACATCAAGGCCTTTCAGGGGAAATACGAGCAACATGGCCACTGCAGTGGGGCCGATAGCACCCACAATGACATGGCCCAGCCAGAATTTCATCCCGACAAGGCGTCCCAGAAGGGCCCAAAGCACGATACCCCAAAGCCCTCCGAAAAACGCCAGTGATACCACCGCAGGCACCCCAAAAGGCGGTACCGGCGTCATATTGAAGGGTGCCATTGGCACCATGCCGCCCAGGTAGAACAAAGCAAACAGTCCCTGGTGGAAAATAAGAGTCGCAAGAAAGCCACTCACAAATGCCTTGAACCAAACCATGTAATATCTCCTGAAAAGGACCGTCGGCACGGCCAATCGTTTGTCACAATGTATCCGGCACACTGCA
>JAKLLS010000206.1:0-2284 GCA_022014155.1 Marinobacter sp.
CTTTTGAGTGAAGTCAGTGACATTGAGTTTCATGTCAGTGCGGTTGATAACCCGGACTTTAAACTTGTTGAGGGCAGCAAATTTACTGGCCGTCTTGTATTGTAAACCCCTAGCCGCCGACTGATTCATGCGCCGGTTTGATGTCAGCAAAATAATTCCGGCGCAGCCAATCGCCCGGTTATCGGTAGTGCAAATTTTGTACTAGTTACCCCGGGTGGCGGCGTCCATGCAGTGCCTCTCCAGTCCGCGACGGTGCTGGTGGCCAAATCGCCTTGGCAGGTCACCGAGAGTCTGGCGGAACAGGTGTTGCGCGAACAGGATGCCGAACGGGTCTTTATCCGCATCCTGTCCTGGTGCGCGACTACCGGTGTCCGTTATACCGCGGCGCATATTGCCGCCACATCGCCAGAGCCTTTTTAGAAACCTGATCGAACCCTCCCTCTCGAACTATCCCTCTTACCCAACCTGCACATAATTACTATCGCGTACCCAATTTTGGGGATGCGGAGGGGGTAAACATATTATTACCTTATTACCTTCGAGTATCTTTATGTCTGGAGAAATAATGAAAACATTGAAAATCAGCTCATTGGCTTTAGCAATGGCACTTAGCGCTTGTGGTGGCGGTGGTGGCTCTTCGTCTGACGATCCGGAACCAAATTCCCAGCCTTCGGCAACTACCGAAACCGGCGTATTCACTGATAGTGCGGTAGCAGGTATCAAGTATCAGACCTCCCCCGGTGACAAAAGTGGGGAAACCAATGCTTTGGGGGAATACGATTACGTTGAGGGCGACACCGTTACCTTCATGATCGGCGGCATCCCCCTGCCAGAGGTAATAGCGACCGGGCGCATTACCCCCGCTGACATGGCCAATGATGCCGTGCCCGATCAGGTAACCAACATCCTACGACTGCTGCAAAGCCTGGATGAGGATGGCAACCCGGACAACGGCATCGCTATCACGGATAAGACGCACACGGCCCTGGAAAACGCCGTATTGGTGGTGGGACAGGCTGCCGCCACATTTGAAGCTCAGTTTGCAGATGAGGTATCAGTTTCTACCGGCAAAACGCTTATCAGTGTTGAAGAAGCCGAAGATCATTTTTATGCGTCACAACGGGCGGACCTGCGCGGTAGCTGGATCTTTGTGGAACCCGCTGGTGAAAGCAGCAACGGTCAGGGCCCGAATGGCGAAGAAATCAATGTGCTGACCTTCCTGGATGGCGGCAACTACATCATTGCCCATAAGTACGGCAACGATGACCAGGGCGCGGCCACGGTAGAGTGGGGAACGTATACCTGGGATCCTGCCACCGGTGCGCTGGAAACCACAGTGTTGGGCGAATCGGACACGGACGGTGGTCTGAACGGCGAGCCCGAAACCGTAAAACTTGTGGGCGATGAGCTGCATCTGGGCAGCGAAGCGGGCGCAGAAACACCGTTTCAGGCTATAAAGGATGCGGACCACCCCTATGTGGGTGCCTGGTATCTGCCTGAAGGTACGGGCTTCAACGTACTGACTATTCTTGATGATAGCCACTATGTTATCGCCCATACCACCAATGGCGAAGTGTACACCGGCGATGACCTTTTGATGGCTTCCTCTGAATGGGGCACATACAGTGTTGCCGATGGGAGTTTCCAGGTTACGGGTGTCGAAGAGGAAACGGATGGTCCGGGAGGACTGTATGATGCCAGCGGGACAAACGGGGTAAGCGCCACGACGGAAGTTACCAGCTACGGAGATCTGCGGTTTGAGCCTGCAGGTGATGACATGTTTGCGTTCCGGAAGGTTGGTCGTTTCAGTGTGGAGTTGAGTGACCTGACCGGCAATCAAAGCACCATTATCGTTGAGCGTACCGGTGACGTGTTTGCTGAAGGACAGGCCAAAGACTTTGAGTACGATCTGGTTGGTGAGCCCGCTACGGCACAGGTATCCCTACAATCCGATGGCAATGGTTCTGTCACTTATTTGCCTGACAATGAAAATACCATTATTGATAATCCCTGGACGGTAAACACTGCCGGCACCCTTTCATACGACGAGACCAACCCTGATGATTCGTCCACGGGTCACTGGGTGTTCGCACCGATCAAAACCCGGGACGGAAAAGAATGGGCACTGGTGGATTTCCGGCACATTGAAGGCACCACCGAAAGCCTGTTGGGCTTTTTTGTCAGTGAGTTGAGACCTCTGGCCCAATAACGCCTGAAAGCTTCAGCATTGTTAACATCTTGCGGCGAACCCGAAAGGGTTCGCCTTTTTATTGCCCGCGTTTTT
>JAKLLS010000206.1:2384-4923 GCA_022014155.1 Marinobacter sp.
CATTTGTTCTGTTACCCCAGTGCCCGTACCAGCATGGACACCAGTTCTGTCTGCTTGCGATAACCGTTTTTCGCCAGCAGGTTTTTGATGTGCTGGCGGGCAGTATGAATAGAAATCTGTTTTTTCTCGGCAATCTCGCTGGCGCTGAGGCCCTGAATCAGTTCAGTCGCTATGGAGGCCTCAGCGGGCGTGCAATAAAACAGCGTTTGTAGTCTCTCCTGATCCGGTTCCAGCGAGGTGTCAAAGCAGAACAGTTCCGCCAGCGCTCCGTTGTTTTCAGCGCTATCAGCGATCAGGGGCGTCAGGCAGATGGCGATACGTTCATGGCCGGTGCTGACAAATACCGTCTGCGGCGAGAGTCTGCCTTTGTGAGAGTGCACAATGCAGGTGGTGATGGCGTCATGCAACTTGCGAGTGATTCGACTATCAGGGCTTTGCAGACGCTGTTCGTTGGTAATGGACAAACTTTTGCTGTTTTCAAGAAGTGCCAAGGCCGCGTTGTTGGCCTGGGCCATATTGCCCAGTGCGTTGAAGACGACTAGCGGCTTCTTCACATGGTTGAGCGCCATGGCCAGGTTTTCGTTATCGCTGCGTGTCTCATACAGCTTCAAATGCAGGGCTACGGCGTTCTCGATATGCGGGGCCAGCAGGTTCATCTGCAATAGCTCGTCGTCGGAGTAGGGGCCAAATTCCCGGTGCCGGTTGGCCATAAACACCACATTGGTGCCATTTTCACGGGTAACCAACATGCCTGCACTGTCTCCCATTCCAACCTGCTCGGCCCAGGCTCGGCTTTCCGGGCCCAGAATATCGAGAATGGTGCGGCTGGTGTCTCCACGCAAAAAAGAATCAAATTGGCGCGGTGGAAGCTGAACGTAGCGGGTCAGAGCTTCGTCACGTTCAGGCAGATCACTTTTGATATACCACTCCTCAAAGCCTTCCGGGTAACCGAAGGTCCAGCCATACACCATACGCTGCGGGTTAGAGGTGAGTCCCAGAATGCCACCTTGTAGGGCCTTGAAATGTTGCTGGAATGCGTCAAAAAATGGCTGGAAACCGGCATTATCATATAGGCATCGATACAGGGTGCTGACTAGTTGGTTATAGGCCTGTAGTGCTTCGCCCCCGATTGAGGGGAAGGGCAGACCTGACTCTTGGTCTGCGTTGATGGAAACAGCAATGTCCTTATTTTTCACGGTATTTGGCTCCTGATTATCCGACTTGCATAACGCCGGACAGGAGGATGCGGATCACATCCTGCTGCTTCTTGACGCCCATTTTGTGGTAGATGCTTTTCAGCTGACTTCGCACGGTATCGACGCTGACCCCATGATGTTCGCTGATCTGGCTGGGCGACTGACCGTTGACCAAGGCAATGGCCACGCCGGCCTCCGCCGGGGTCATGTCGTAGAGGGAGCGCAGCGCTTCGGCGGGCAGATTAAAAGTGGAGTCCGGGTCGCACAGGTACAGCGATACACTACCGGCAGGTTGGGGCTCCCCGGTCAGGGATTCATCCAGCGGAACCAGCATCAGGTTGAGGCTGTGTACACGATCCGGGTGGTTAAGGCCAATGGCCCGATTGCGGGTGTTCACATCCTGCCGGTCTGCGATGGACAACTGGGCAACCAGGGTCTGCAAGCGTTGGTTTTCCTGGGAGTAGTAGGCCTGCAACCGACCCTGATTGTCGATGGCCAGCGCCTGGTGCTGTGACAGTATGGCCTCGGCCACCGGGTTGCTGTAACTGACCATACCATCTGGCCCAATGATGATCACACCAATCATGAATCGGCCCAAGGAGGACTGAAGCATCTCTTGCCGGGTGCGCAGACGGTGGAATTCCTTGTGAATACGCAGGGCCCGTTTAAAATGGGGGTAGAGCGTATGCAGGAGCATGCAGTCCTGGCTAGAAAAAGGGGCGGCCTGAAAAGAGCGGTGCAGCCCAATGCCCACATGCCATTCATCATCGTTATAGACATTCATGGCAGCAAGAAAGCCGATATCATTGGGCTTGAGGATAATACGGTAGTATAGCGGGTGCTCTCCCTGGATTTCTCGGGAGTTAATAATCTGCCGGGCACCGCCAATCGGTTCGCGCTGTTGCAACTGGAAGGTTAAATCGTATTTGGACATGCCGAAGCGGTAGGCGGCCTTCACGGCGCTGGGCAAGCCATGGGCACCAATCATGCCGCGAATCCGGCATTCATGATCGTCCATGAATATCCCACCGGAACGGGCATTGAGCAGCCGACAAAGATCGCCAACCACCTTGTCCCAATGACCGGGGTTATAAGAGGCTTCGTAGATTTCCCCAATAAAATCCATTATCTGAGCGGAGTTGGGGGAAATGGGAAGATCTAGGTTTATCACAGTACCAAGTTCCTTGCGCCTCAAGGAGGCGACAACTCCATTGACTTATATCAAAAGAAGCGGCCTCCGGCTCGGGGCTATGTTAGTAGAATCGGGAATGGCGGGATGTGAAATACTGTAAAACTTTCAGCAGTGAGATGACGATAAGAAGTGGTTAGTCATTCTTCATACC
>JAKLLS010000007.1 GCA_022014155.1 Marinobacter sp.
GCCACATCAGATAATCACCGCTGCGGCGATCCTCCTGGAATGCCATGCGATCCACCGCCGCGGTCATCTGTTCCAGACCGGGCAGCAGTTTGTCGTTGGGGTTGTCCGCCAGGCGCTCTTGGGAGGCCAGGCTGTAAATCAGCATGATCAACAGGAAGGGAAGCAGGCCAAGCAGGGTGGCTGAGACTCGCCCGGGATGACGGTTGATCATTCGCATACGTTGTCTCCTCTGGTCACAAAACACGGCAAAGTCATCGCGGGCAACGGCCTCAGATCTCCCCGTCCGCCGCCATTTGCATGTAGTCGTCGTTAAACCGAAGCTTCACGTTACCCTCGTCTCCCATGACTGAGCCGTTCGGGAACTCGATGCCGACGAAGTCGGGGCTCATGGCACTCTGGCCGAGCAGACCCTTGTCGAAGGAGAACTGACGGACACTGTCCATCGCCTCGTGCGCTTCTTCACTGTTGATGAAGTCCACCGAGCTTTGAGGTTCCCAAAACATCTTCATGCCGGCCAGTTGTGCTTCATACCCTGCCTGATCAGTACCGGACAGCTCGCCCAGGAAGGTACGGGCCTCCTGGCCTTCTTCGCTGTCGGACGCCAGAATGCTCATGGTTTCATACCACGCGCCTACAAGCGCCTTGCCCAGCGCCGGATTGTCGGCCAGCGTTTCGGTGTTCACCAGCGCCAGATCCTTGATGTGGCCCGGAATCTGGCTGGAATCGAACAGTTTTGTGGCACCCGGATAGGTTTCGATTTCCGAAAGCAGCGGATTCCAGGTGGCAACATGGCGCACATCGTCGGTCTGGAAAGCCGACACCAGATCGGCATCGGAAATGTTCACCACGCTGATATCCCGCTCTTCCAGCCCAACGGTACTGAGGGCACGGACCAGCAGGTAGTGGGAAACGGACAGCTCAACGAGGTGGACGGTCTCGCCTTCCAGCTCGGCGATGGACTCTGCGTCCTTGGACACCAGGCCATCATTGGCGCTTGAATAATCCCCGACGATCAGTGCGGTAGTATCCACGCCGGAGGCCGCTGGAATCGACAGGCCGTCCATGCTGGTGGCGACAACGCCATCAAACTGGCCGGCGGTGTACTGGTTGATGGACTCGATGTAGTCATTCACCTGCACGATATCCACTTCGATATCGTACTTGTCCGCCCATTTTTTCATGATTCCGTAGTCTTCGGCGTACTGCCAGGGCACCCAGCCGGCGTAGATGGTCCAGGCGATGCTGAAGGAATCTTTTTCCTCGGCGAGTGCGCCCATGGACAGGGACGCGGTCAGTAGGCCGGCCGCCAGACGTTTGCTCAGGTCAGATGTTTTCATGGTGTCTCTCCTCGGGCCGTGCCCGTGTTGGTCGATCTGGTTTTTCTGGTATCAGGATTGTTGGCATTCATTGGCTGATCTCTTCCACGATCACCACCGGGGTGCCCGGCGAGACCGCCTGTCCCGCTTCCCGGCGTACGTCCACCACGCGGCCGGCAACCGGGCTGAGAAGTTCGATTTCCATCTTCATGGACTCAATCACCGCCACCGGGCGCTGGGCCTCGATGGTGTCGCCGGGTTTGACCAGGCACTCCCAGAGGTTGCCGGCCACATGGCTTTCCACCGCGTGCTGACCCGCCGGCAGGTTGGCGATGTCGTCCCCGCCGGTGTCCTCGATGGGTGCCTCGGAACTGAAGTTGATCTGGCCGGATTCGATCCAGCGCTGCAGTTCCTCGTCGAAGGCCTGCTTGCGCTTGTCCGTGAACGTCTGGATCTCGTTGCTGTTGTCCGCCAGGAACTGCTCGTAGTCCTTCAGGTTGAACCGGGTCTCCTCAATGTGGATCGGGTAGTCGCCGTTGGGGAAGTCCCTGCGGATCTGTTGCAGCTCCTCGGCGCTGACTTCATAGAAGCGCACCTGGTCGAAGAACCGCAGCAGCCAGGGTTTGCCGGGCTCGAAGAAGTCGGTGGTGCGGTAGCGGTTCCACATCTGCAGAGTGCGGCCGACAAATTGGTAGCCGCCGGGGCCTTCCATGCCGTAGATGCACAGGTAGGCGCCGCCGATGCCCACGGAGTTTTCCGCCGTCCAGGTGCGGGCCGGGTTGTACTTGGTGGTCACCAGCCGGTGGCGCGGGTCCAGCGGCGTGGCCACCGGCGCGCCCAGGTAAACGTCGCCCAGGCCCATCACCAGGTAGCTCGCCTCAAAGAGCGTCTTTTTCACTTGGTCGATGCTCTCCAGCCCGTTAATACGGCGGATAAATTCCAGGTTGCTGGGGCACCAGGGTGCGTCCTTGCGTACCGACTGCATGTATTTGGCAATGGCGGTCTGGCAGGCCTCGTCATCCCAGGACAGGGGCAGGTGCACGATGCGCGCCGGCACGTCCCATTCCGGCTGCTTTTCCAGTTCCTTCTCGGCGCTGATCAACAGGTCCAGCAGGGTGCGCTGGTCCAGTTTGCGGCTGTCGTAGTGCACCTGCAGGGAGCGGATGCCCGGCGTCAGTTCCAGGATGGCGCCGTGGTTCTGCTCCCGCAGCCACAGCATCAGCGCATGGGCGCGGAAGCGCAGGCGGATGTCCAGCTCCATGGGGCCGTATTCCACCAGCACGTAATTGTCGCCGGCAGCCCGGTACACCACGCCGGTTTCATGGTCGCTGGTGCTCAGCGAATCCAGGATCGGCGTTTCCGGATTGATGGGCGTGATGTGAGTGGTGGCCGCCGTCAGCGTGGCCACGGATTCGTCCAGGGCTTCCCGCAGGGCGACGGCCTGATCCTGGCTCACCGGTACAAACTGCACCTTGTCGCCGGCCTTGAGCTGGCCCAGTTTCCAGAGGTCGGCGCTGATCACCGTGACCGGGCAGACGAAACCGCCCAGGCTGGGGCCATCGGGCCCAAGGATGACCGGCATGTCCCCGGTGAAATCCACCGTGCCCACGGAGTAGGCGTTGTCGTGGATGTTGGAGGGGTGCATGCCGGCCTCGCCGCCGTCGCTGCGGGCCCATTCCGGTTTGGGGCCGATCAGTCGCACGCCGGTGCGGCTGGAGTTGTAGTGGATCTCCCATTCGCTGGCGAAGAAGGTGTCGATGTCCTGGCCGGTGAAATAATCCGGTGCGCCATGGGGCCCATAGGTCACATGGAGTTTCCAGGTTTTTCCGATGGTGGGCTTCAGTTCGTTGGGGAGTGTGGTGGCGGTGACAGGTTCAGCATCATTCAACGCCAGCACATCCCCGGCCCGCAGGGCGCGGCCACAGTGGCCACCAAACTGCCCCAGCGTGAATGTGCTGCAGGAGGTGAGGTATTCCGGGCACTCCAGTCCGCCCCGGAACAGCACGTAGGCCCGTGCACCGTCGCCGGTGGTGGCGCCGAGTTTCAGGGTGGCGCCCGCGGGCACGTCAACCACCTGCCAGAAACCGACCGGCTCATCGTTCAGGGTCGCGTCCAGCGGTGCGCCGGTGAGCACAATCTGGGTGGCCCGGTTAAAGCTGAGCACCGGCCCCTTGAGGGTGATTTCCAGCCCCGGAGCTTTCTCCGGGTTGCCCAGCAGGCGATTCCCCAGGCGAAAGGAATAGCTGTCGAACGGGCCGGAGGGCGGTACGCCGATTTCCCAGTAGCCGATCCGTCCCGGGTAGTCCTGGATGGTGGTCAGGGTGCCGCCACTGAGTACATCCACGGTAGCCGGCTGGTAGTCGAATTCGTTGAGGGTACGGGTAAACAGTCGGCCTTCGGCAAAGCGCGGGTCGTCCAGCACCTGGCGCACGTATCTGAGGTTGGTTTCGATGCCGTAGAGCTCACTGTCATCCAGGGCCCGCATCAGCCGCTGGCGGGCCGACTCGCGATCCTGTTCGTGGACGATCACCTTGGCCAGCATGGGGTCGAACAGGGGGGAGACTTCGGTGCCCGGCTGGATCCAGGTATCAATCCTCAGTCCGTCTTCATCCGGCCATTCCACGTTGGTCAGCAATCCCGCGCCGGGCTGGAAATCCTTGTTGGGGTCCTCGGCGTAGATCCGCGCCTGGATGGCGTGGCCGGAGGCGGTAAGGTTATGGCTCAGTTCTTTCAGATCCGGCAGGGTGCCAGCTCCCAGTTCCACCATCCAGCGCACCAGATCCACGCCGTAAACCTGCTCGGTTACGCCGTGCTCCACCTGTAAGCGGGTATTCACTTCCAGGAAGTAGAACTCGGTGGTGTCCGGGTCGTAGATAAATTCCACGGTGCCGGCACTGCGGTAGGCGATGCTTTCACCCAGCAGGCGGGCAGTGGCGTGCATGCGGTTTCGGATATCGTCGGTCAGGCCCGGTGCGGGAGCTTCCTCGATCACCTTCTGGTTGCGGCGCTGGGCGGAACAGTCACGTTCGCCCAGGGCGGCTACCTGGCCCCTGCCATCACCGAACAGCTGCACTTCCACATGGCGGGCGTGCTCCACGAATTTTTCCAGGAACACACCGCTGTTGCTGAAGTTGTTCTGGCTCAGGCGCTGCACGGATTCAAAGCTTTTACTCAGATCCTCGGCGCTGTAGCAGCGGGACATGCCAATGCCGCCACCGCCGGCGGTGCTTTTCAGCATCACCGGGTAGCCGATGGTTTCAGCCGCCTTCAGGGCTTCATCCAGGCCCGTCAGCAATCCCGTGCCGGGCAGCATTGGTACGCCGGCGTTTTCTGCCAGGGCCCGGGCGGTATGCTTGAGCCCGAACTGTTCCATCTGTTCCGGGGTAGGGCCGAGGAACACCACGCCCAGGGCATCACAGCGCCGGGCAAAATCGGCGTTCTCGCTCAGGAACCCATAACCCGGATGAATGGCGCCGGCCCCGCTTTTGTGGATCACCTCGAACAGCTTGTCCTGGTCCAGGTAGGTGCTTGCGGCCGGGCCTTCGCCCAGCGACCAGGCTTCATCTGCCTGGCGCACGTGCAGGGAATCCGCATCCGCTTCGGCGTAGACTGCCACCGAGGTGAGGCCCATGTCCCGCAGGGTGCGGATCACCCGGCAGGCAATGGCGCCCCGGTTGGCGATCAGAACCTTGTTGAACGTGTTGGGGGTTTTGAGGGTGCCGCTCAGCTCCATACCAGCACCTCGATCGGTGTCGGGTTCCAACCGTTGCAGGGGTTGTTCAGCTGCGGGCAGTTGGAAATCATCACCAGCACGTCCATCGCCGCCTTCAGTTCCACGTATTTGCCGGCATCGGAAATACCGTCGGCGAAGGTCAGGCCGCCGTCGGCGGTAACCGGCACGTTCATGAAGAAGTTGATGTTGTGGGTAATGTCCCGCTTGGTCATGCCCAGCTCTTCATGCTCGGTCACCGCCACCAGCCAACTGTCCCGGCAGGCGTGCATGCACTTTTTCTCAAGGGCGTAACGGGTGGTGTTGCTTTCCGCCGCGCAGGCGCCGCCGAGGGTGTCGTGGCGGCCACAGGTGTCGGCGGTGATCTCCAGCATTACGTTGTTTTCCGAGGACATCAGCTTCGAGCCGGAGGTCAGGTACACGTTGCCCTGCTCACGGATGGTGTCCACGGCGCTGTAACGCTCGGTCGGGTTGTGGGCGTTGTAGAACAGGGTGTCGGCGGCCTGGTTGCCTTCCAGGTCCAGGATGCGGACCGTTTCGCCGGCCTTCACCACTTTCAGGAAATACTCGCCCGCCGGGACGGTTTCGCGGAAGGCGGCGTTTTCGGGGTTCAATGTGCTTTGCTTGATCATGTCCGGCCTCCGTTACTGGAACAGGTGGTAAAGAGCGTTGTTGGCAAAGGCGCGGGTGGCCTCCGGTGACGAGATCCTGCAGGGATCGGCATCGGTCACCGGTGCCGCCCTGAAGAGCTGGTAACGCACGGGGTGGCTGGGATACTCGCTGGCCGGATTCATCGGGTGGGGGCAGGTGTGCAGCACCACGATGGTGTCCATCTCGAAGCGCAGGTCCACGGTGGCACCGGCGTGGGAGTGGTTGGCGGCGAAGGCCATGTTGCCCTCATCGTCGGTCTTTACCTTGCTGAACCAGTTCAGGTTGGCGGTCAGGTCTTTCTTGCCCAGGCCATACTTGGCCAGTTCATTGAGGAAGCTGGTGAAGCCGTTGCGGTGGTAATGGTTGTGGGCCTGCTGGTAGGTCTTTTTACCCCAGCGCTGCTCCACCAGGTCGGCGTTACAGGTGCCGCTGACTGTATCGTGCCAGCCTAGGTCGTCGCGGATGATGGAGGCAAACACCCGGCCCATATCCGAAAGCAATACATGGCCTTTGGTCAGCAGGAATGTGTGCTGGTTTTTCAGGGTGTCCGGCATGTTGTACCGCTCGAGCGGGTTCTCGGGGTTGTACATCAACATGCCGACGTTGGCGCCGCCGGTTTCATCAATCAGGCGCAGCACATGGCCACGGCGCATGATGAAAGACCAGTGGGATCCGCCGGGAATCAGATCGTCGTAGAGGGGGGCTGCGCTATTGAGAGAGTCGGGCATTGCCTTTTCCTTCTGGTACGGGGTTCAAAAAAACGAGAGACGTCAGTCACTGAACGATCCTCCCGGGCTTTTGTCCCGCCGTGTAACCTTGGAAAAGGTCGTCAACTCTCGGACCAGGCACCTGCGATTTGCGGCAGGCCGGAACCCTAGTTGACTATTTGTCAGATTGTCGCGCTTCGATTGTGGTATCAGTAACCGACTTCTCGTTGCGTATCGGATTCTTAGCAGAGTCCGTGCCAATTGATAACTGATTGTTTTTGTGGGATTTGGTGTTCCGAAGTAGGTGGGGTGTTGCTTCTTGTCTGGGCGTTCGCACCATTTTTGTGCGCGCATCAAGGTGTTTCTGTGTAGTGTTTATTTGGTGCGGTTTTTCGGGTGAGGGTAGTGTTGGCGAGGTCTTCGTGTCACCTACTACCAAGGGATGAGTTTTTCCCCTCCATCGAATCATTCACCTAACCGGTTTGGAGGTCTACATTGAACAGGTAAACGCGAAAGGCCGCGTTGCCAAGCGACAAACACAACAAGAGGTCGACACCATGATCTACGCACAACCAGGAAAGGAAGGCTCCGTCGTCTCCTTCAAACCCCGTTACGAGAACTTTATCGGCGGCGAGTGGGTCGCCCCAGTGAAAGGTCAGTATTTCGAGAACATCACGCCGGTGACTGGCGATGTCATCTGTGAAATTCCCCGCTCCACCGCGGAAGACATCGAGCTGGCGCTGGACGCCGCCCACAAAGCCGCTCCGGCCTGGGGCAAGACCTCTGCCCAGGAACGTTCCAACATCCTGCTGAAAATTGCGGACCGTATTGAAGCCAACCTGGAAAAGCTCGCGGTTGCCGAGACCTGGGATAATGGTAAGGCCGTTCGTGAAACCCTGAATGCCGATATCCCGCTGGCCGCGGATCATTTCCGTTATTTTGCCGGCTGCATCCGCGCCCAGGAAGGCCATATGGGTGAGATCGACCAGAATACCGTGGCTTACCATTTCCATGAGCCGCTGGGTGTCGTGGGCCAGATTATTCCCTGGAACTTCCCGCTGCTGATGGCTGCCTGGAAACTGGGCCCCTGTCTGGCCGCCGGTAACTGCACCGTCCTCAAGCCGGCCGAGCAAACACCCGCCAGCATCCTGGTACTGATGGAGATCATCGGTGACCTGCTGCCGCCGGGTGTGTTGAACGTTGTCAACGGCTACGGCATCGAGGCCGGTCAGGCCCTGGCCACCAGCAAGCGCATCGCCAAGATTGCCTTCACCGGCTCCACCCCGGTGGGCTCGCACATCCTCAAGTGTGCTGCGGAAAACATCATTCCGTCGACCGTCGAGCTGGGTGGTAAATCACCGAACATCTACTTCTCCGATGTGATGAAGGCCGAGCCCGAGTTTGTCGACAAGTGTGTTGAAGGTCTGGTACTGGCGTTCTTCAACCAGGGTGAAGTCTGTACCTGTCCGTCCCGCGCGTTGGTGCAGGAAGACATGTACGACGAGTTCATGGCCAAGGTCATCGAACGCACCAAGGCGATCAAGCGTGGTAACCCGCTGGATACCGATGTACAGGTTGGCGCCCAGGCGAGTAAGGAACAGTTCGACAAGATCATGTCCTACCTCGCTATCGGTAAAGAAGAGGGTGCCGAGGTGCTGACCGGCGGTGATCGTGAAGATCTCGGCGTCGAGTTCAACAATGGCTTCTACATCCAGCCGACCCTGTTCAAGGGCGACAACAAGATGCGCGTGTTCCAGGAAGAAATCTTTGGTCCGGTTGTGGGTGTAACCACCTTCAAGACTGAGGAAGAAGCCCTGGCGATCGCCAACGATACCGAGTTCGGTTTGGGTGCCGGCGTCTGGACCCGCGACACCAACCGCGCCTACCGCATGGGCCGCGCCATCCAGGCCGGTCGGGTATGGATGAACTGCTACCACGCCTATCCGGCACACGCCGCCTTCGGTGGGTACAAGAAGTCCGGTGTTGGTCGTGAAACCCACAAGATGGCGTTGGATCATTACCAGCAAACCAAGAACATGCTGGTGAGCTACGACACCAACCCATTGGGCTTCTTCTGATTGGGAAGCGACGGGCGGGCCCCTCCACACGGGCCCGCGCATGGGCCAGCACAGCGGATGTGCGTTTTGATGCCCCGGCGACTGCCCGGGGGGCTCTCGGAAGAGAGTCGGGTTTTTCTTTGTCACTCTCTTTAGGCTCCTACAGGGGCCTTTTTTTGGTGACTGGAAAAGTGCATTGTTCAGGTGTCGCCGCCTTCAACTTAGGGAGGTCCGAAAACAGTGCCAAAGTACCATATTGCTCTTTTACTACCACCGCTAGGATGAGAAATGAGTTATCGGCACAGCCGCTGATTCACCCCTGAATGCGCTAACAATCATGACAATAGAGGTAAGCATTATGTGGACCAAACCAGCCTACGAAGATCTGCGCATCGGTTTCGAAGTCACTATGTATTTCGCCAACCGCTGAAAGCCGAAACGGCCAGCTTTTTGTCGCTGGCCGTTTTGCTTCCGGAGTTCTTCTCATGCACATCCACGTACTTGGTTCCGCAGCCGGGGGTGGTTTTCCCCAGTGGAACTGCAATTGCTCCAACTGTGACGGTTTCCGCAAAGGCACTCTGAATGCCCGGGCGCGAACCCAATCCTCCATTGCTGTCAGCGAAGATGGCGAACACTGGATTCTGTTTAACGCCTCACCGGATATTCGTGCTCAGCTGGCCTCTTTCCCGGCCATGCAGCCCGCCAGGGCTTTACGTGACACCGGCATCAGCGCCGTGCTATTGATCGATAGCCAGGTGGATCACACCACCGGCCTGCTGACCCTGCGCGAGGGTCTGCCGCTGGATGTCTGGTGCACGGAGCAAGTCCATGAAGACCTGAGTGGCGGTTTTCCGTTGTTCAGGATGCTGGAGCACTGGAACGGTGGCCTGAACTGGCGGGAAATACCTGCCTCTGAGAACGAGTCGTTCACCATTCCCTGTGCGCCGTCTCTGAGGCTCACTGCGATTCCGCTGTTGAGCAATGCTCCGCCTTATTCTCCGCGCCGGGATAATCCCCACCCGGGGGACAATATCGGGGTGTTCCTGGAAGATACCCGCACCGGGCAGACCGTACTTTATGCGCCCGGGCTGGGTGAACCGGACGAACGGATCCTGGCCTGGATGCGTAAGGCCGATGTGCTGATGGTGGATGGCACCGTCTGGCATGACGACGAAATGATCCGCCAGGAGGTCGGCACCAAAACCGGTCAGGCCATGGGACATCTGGCACAGAGTGGTCCCGGCGGCATGATGGAAGTACTCGATACCATGCCGGCAAAAAGAAAGATTCTGATCCACATCAACAACACCAACCCGATCCTGAACGAGGACTCCCAGGAGCGTGCGGAACTGGCGCGCCATGGTATTGAGGTGTCCTGGGACGGAATGCATATCGACCTGTCGGGGCAGCCATGAACGCCAAAGCCAACACCGCCATGAACCGCAAGGACTTTGAACAGGCCCTGCGGGACAAGGGGCAGTATTACCACATCCACCACCCCTACCATAAAGCCATGTACGGCGGGCAATGCACGCCGGAACAGATTCGCGGCTGGGTGGCCAACCGGTATTACTACCAGATCAATATCCCCCGGAAAGACGCCGCGATCATGGCCAACTGTCCGGACGCCAGTGTGCGCCGGATGTGGTTGCAACGGATACTGGATCACGATGGTCACGAAGGTGATGCCGGTGGCATCGAAGCCTGGTTGTGTCTGGCGGAAGCGGTGGGTTTGAGCCGGGAAGAGGTCATCGACCAACGTCATGTACTGCCCGGTGTGCGCTTTGCCGTCGATGCCTACCTGAACTTTGCCCGCCGGGCGACCTGGCAGGAAGCGGCCTGTTCTTCACTGACCGAGCTGTTCGCCCCGGAGATCCACCAGTCCCGGCTGGACAGCTGGCCGCAACATTACCCCTGGATCGAAGAAAGCGGTTACCACTATTTCCGTAAACGACTCTCGGAGGCTCGTCGGGATGTGGAGCACGGTCTGACGATCACCTTGGACAGTTTCACCACGGTTGCCTCACAGGCCCGTGCCCTGGAAATCCTCCAATTCAAGCTGGATATTTTATGGTCTATGTTGGATGCCCTGACTATGGCTTACCTGCACCGGACGCCACCGTACCACACCGTAACCGATCAACCGGTCTGGCACCGGGGGCTGTGGTGACTGACAGCGTGGCGAGGGTGCCCCGCCTGCGCCCGGGTTTCCGCTTCCAGTGGGAGCCGGTGCAGGACTGCTACGTACTGTTATACCCGGAAGGCATGGTGAAGCTGAACGGAAGCGCCGGTGCTATTCTCAACGAAGTGGATGGCCAGCGCAGTGTGGCCGATATCGTCGCCACCCTCGAACAGCAGTTTCCGGACGCCGGTTCCCTGGAAGGGGATGTGAACGACTTTCTCCGGGATGCTTGCCAGCAACATTGGATCGAGATGTCATGACCAGCCCCGAGGCAGCCAAAACGGTCAGTAACCCGAATAAGGCGGGACCACCCCTCTGGCTGCTGGCGGAGCTGACCTATCGGTGCCCGCTGCAGTGTCCCTACTGTTCCAATCCCCTGGATTTCGCCAGTACCGAGCAGGAACTGACTACGGAAGAATGGGTTGGCGTGCTGCGCCAGGGCCGTACCATGGGGGCCGCGCAATTGGGGTTTTCCGGTGGTGAGCCCCTGGTTCGCCAGGATCTGCCGGAGCTGATCGCCGAGGCGAGGCACCTTGGCTATTACAGTAATCTGATTACGTCCGGACTCGGACTCAGTGAAGCGAAAGTGAATGCCTTCCGGGATGCGGGCCTGGATCATATCCAGGTCAGTTTCCAGGCGTCTGACCCGGAGCTCAACAATGCGGTGGCGGGTTCCCGCAAGGCCTTCGACCAGAAGCTGGCCATGGCCCGCGCAGTGAAAGAAGCCGGCTACCCGATGGTGCTTAACTTTGTGATCCACCGCCACAACATCCATCAGATGAATGACATCATGGCGTTGTGCGAGCGCCTGGGCGCCGATTACGTCGAGCTGGCCACCTGTCAGTATTACGGCTGGGCATTCAAGAACCGCGAGGGGCTGATGCCGTCCCGGGCGCAGCTGGAAAAGGCGGAAGGGGAAGTCCAGGCCTATCGTCAACAGCTGGCCGCCAGTGGCTCGGCGATGAAGCTGATTTTCGTCACCCCGGACTACTACGAGGAACGCCCCAAGGCCTGCATGAACGGCTGGGGCAGCCTGTTCCTGACCGTGGCACCGGACGGCACGGCCTTGCCCTGTCACAGCGCAAAATTGCTGCCCATTGATTTCCCGAATGTGCGGGATATGGAGCTCAATGCCATCTGGTATGACAGCCCCGGTTTCAATCATTACCGGGGTGACAGCTGGATGCCCGAGCCCTGTCGGTCCTGTGATGAAAAAGGGAAGGATTTCGGCGGCTGTCGCTGTCAGGCGTACCTGTTGACCGGCAACGCCGACAACGCCGATCCGGTGTGCAGTAAATCCTCGCACCATGACCGAATCCTGGCGGCGAGGAGAGCCGCCGACCACGCCACGGCGGGCATCGACGAACTGACCTATCGCAATGCGGATAACTCCAGACTGTTCTTCAGGGGCTGATGTTTCCTGTGCCCCTGCCCGTGATACAGCCTCCGGCAATCAGCCAGTCCTGCTGAGCGCCGAGGACGCGTGTGCCTCCTATATCCAGCGCGGGTCGCTGTCGGTCTCGAAGGGTGGCCTTTTCTGGCTACAAACTGACCCGTCTCTGGGTGCAACTACCTTATGGCATCTGACAGATCAGGGGCCGCTCCGGCTGGGGCCACAAACACTGAGTATTCGCAGTCGGGTCAATGGGTACGGTGGGGGAGCCCTGGCAGCATCGGATCTCGGTGTGTTTGTGGTGAGCGAGGATCAACAGATTCACTTTATTGACCTGATGGATGGCCACTGCCAGCAACTGACAGATGAATGCGGGGTTGCCTATGGCGGACTGGTGGCCGACCCGGCTCGACACCGGGTGCTGGCCGTAAGAGAGGCGGACGGTCGCCAGCAACTGGTGGCTGTGGGACCGGATCAGGGCATCCAGATCCTGCACAGTGGCCAGGACTTTTATGGGGCACCTTCGTTCTCCGACGATGGGTGTCATATTGCCTGGGTGAGTTGGCAGCTGCCGGACATGCCCTGGCTCAGAACCGAGCTGTGGACGGCCGTGGTGACGGAGAGTGGTTGGCTCCGGGGCTGTGAGACCTGGCCGACGCCATCGGAAGCGTCGGTACAGCAACCGGTGTTTGCCGGTAACAGGCTTTGGGTGCTGTCCGACCATGGCGGTTGGTGGCAACCGTGGCGCCTGGATCCGGATGGCATTAATGGTGACTGGATTGGTAGCGATGCCCCCACTCTGGATCATGCCAATGCGTCCTGGCAACTGGGGGAGTCCCACCACGCCCCCCTGGTGGGTGGTGGCTGGGCCAGGATTCGCTATTGCAACGGGACCGGTGAACTCTGGCTGCTTGACCACGAAGGTCGCCAGGGCCGGAGGGTGGCCCAACCATTCAGTGATTTTCGTGATCTGTGTTCGGCAGGGGCGGAACTGTATTGTATCGCCCGATCTTCCACGCAGCTGGATGCGGTGTTGGCAATCAATCCGGGCACCGATCAGGTGCGAGTCGTCGCGGGTGGAGAAGAGGCCATGACGGGGCGCTCACCGGCCCTGCCGCAGAGCTTTGTGGTACCGCCTGCAAGCACTTCCGACCCGGCTATTCAGGGCTTTTTCTATAGCCCCATCTCAGAGGAGGCGGAGAATCCGCCGCCCCTGATCCTGGTAGCCCACGGTGGCCCGACCTCGGCAGCCTATCCGGTCTTCAACCCTCACATACAGTTCTGGTGCCAGCGCGGATTTGCCGTGGCCGAAGTTAACTATCGTGGCAGCACCGGTTTTGGCCGGCATTTCCGGTTGGCACTGGCGGGTCGCTGGGGCGAAGCCGATGTCGAGGATATGGAACGGGCGGCGGATTACCTGGTTGCCAGGGGGCTCGTAGATGGTCGTCGCCTGTTTATACAGGGGCGAAGCTCCGGCGGGTACACGGTATTGATGACACTGATCGCCAGCCGCCGTTTTGCCGCAGGGGCAAGTATGTATGGTGTGACCGACCCGTTAAGGCTCAGGGCGGCAACCCATCGTTTCGAATCAGGATATCTGGATTGGTTGTTGGGCTCTCCACACCAATACCCGGAGCGCTGGCACGCGCGGACGCCGCTGCACCAGGCCGATCGCATCCGGACACCCATGATTTTCTTCCAGGGCGGCCAGGACCAGGTTGTGGTTCCCGAGCAGACCAGGGCCATGATTTCCATGATGCAAGCCGCCGGCTTATCGCCGGAGCTGCACTGGTTTGACGACGAGGGCCATGGTTTCCGGGCTCAGTCCAGTCAGGCTGGCATGCTGACGTGGCTCTATGGCTTCTATCGGAAGCACGGTTAGCCTAAAGGCCATGAACCTGCGGGGAACTTGAGTTAAACTTTCGACGATTCCTATAACAAAAATGCGTCGAGTACAGCCCAATGAGTCACGACATATCAGCACTTCGAAAGTTTGTCTCACCGGAGATCGTGTTTGGTGCAGGTGCGCGTAAATCCGTTGCCAATTTCGCCAGTAACTTCGGGGCAAAACACGTACTGCTGGTCTCCGACCCCGGCGTGGCGGCTGCTGGCTGGGTGAATGAGATTGTGACGCTGCTGACGGATGCCGGAATCCGCACCACGATATTTACCGGAGTGTCACCCAATCCCAAGGTGGATGAGGTGATGGCGGGGGCCGAGTTGTACAAGTCCAGCGAGTGCGATGTCATTGTCGCCATTGGTGGTGGCAGTCCCATGGATTGCGCCAAGGGTATTGGCATTGTGGCAACGCACGGGCGCAGCATTCTGGAGTTCGAGGGGGTGGATACCATTACCCATCCATCGCCTCCGCTGATATTGATACCAACTACAGCGGGTACATCGGCGGATGTCTCGCAATTTGCGATCATTTCCGATCCCAAACGGCGCTTCAAGTTTTCCATTATCAGCAAGGCGGTGGTCCCCGACGTCTCCCTGATTGATCCGGAAGTCACGGAAACCATGGACGCCTTTCTGACTGCCTGCACCGGTGTGGATGCCATGGTTCATGCGATCGAGGCGTTCGTGTCCACCGGCAGTGGGCCGTTAACCGATTCCCACGCCCTGGAAGCGATCCGGCTTATTAACCGCAACCTTGAGCCGTTGGTGGAGAACACCGCAAACCCATTCCTGCGTGAGCAGATCATGTTGGCGTCGATGCAGGCCGGGCTTGCTTTTTCCAACGCCATTCTTGGGGCGGTTCACGCGATGTCCCACAGCCTTGGTGGTTATCTGGATCTGCCCCACGGTTTATGTAATGCGTTGCTGCTGGAACATGTTGTGGCCTATAACTTCACGTCCGCGGAAGACCGGTTCCGCCGGGTGGCCGAGGCGATGGACATAGATACCCGCGGTATGGGCAAGCCTGAAATCAAGAAGCGGCTGATGAACCGTATTGTCGAGCTCAAACGCAAGGTCGGGCTTGAGGCGCGGCTCGCCGAGTTGGGGGTTACCGTATCCGATATTCCGTACCTGTCAGGGTTCGCCCTGCAGGACCCTTGCATACTCACGAATCCCCGCAAGTCCAGTTTGCGGGATGTCCAGGTCGTTTATGAAGAAGCCCTCTGAGGAAAAGGACAATGGCTATGGAGTGGGCGATCTGTTGGGGCTGGGAAGCCAATCAGTCCGCAAGAACTATTACCCCGCCCTGCAGCAACGCATAGAGGAACTGGAGAAGGAGCGAAACCGCTACAAGTGGCTGTTTGAAAACGCACTTCACGGCATCTTCCAGGCCAACATGCGTGGCGGTTTTCTGGCCTGTAACCCCGCGATGGCCCGTATTTGCGGATACGCCAGTGCTGAGGATCTGAAGCAACGGGTGATCCGGCTGCGGGAGCAGTTATTCTGCAGTTCCAATGAGTTTGACAAGATCCGCCAGGAGCTCCTGGACGAGGGCAGCCTGCGTCTCCGGGAGACCCGTTTGCGGCGGGTGGACAACACCCCGGTGCATGTCGCGATCTCCATATTGCGACGCCCGGACCTGGGCCCGGAAGTGGTGGAAGCGTTCGTGGCGGATATCACCGAACGGGTTCAGGCCCGGCAAAAGCTGGAACAGCTCAATGCGGATCTGGAGCGACGGGTGGAAGAGCGCACCGAAGCCTTGCAGAACGCCAACGTCGGGCTGCGCTACCAGATCGAGGAGCGGGAAAAGGTTGAGCGCGAACTGGTGGTCGCCATGGAAGCCGCGCGGGAAGCCAACCGGAGCAAGGACAAATATCTTGCCGCCGCAAGCCACGATCTGATGCAGCCGCTGAATGCCGCCAGGCTGATGATTTCTGCCCTTCAGGATAGCCAACTGCCGGAACAGGAGGAGCGCATGGTGCACCAGGTTCACCGCGCCCTTGAAGGCGCGGAGGACTTGCTGGCGGACCTGCTGGATATCTCCAAGCTGGACCAGCAGGCGATGAAGCCGGATCTGGCATTCACCGACATGGCGGCGCTTGCGACCGGGCTCGGAGAGGAGTTTGAAGCGGTGGCCGCCAATGCCGGTTTGAAGTTCCGGATTCATACGGTGCCCGCAATGGTCAAAACCGATCAGCGTATGCTGACCCGCATCATCCGCAATCTGTTGAGCAATGCCTTCCGCTACACCCGTCAAGGGGGGGTGTTGCTGGCCTTGCGCGCCCGCGGCGACTGCCTGCGCATTGAAGTCTGGGACACCGGGGTGGGCATCGAAGAGGGTAAGCTCCGGGACATCTTCAGGGAATTCCACCAGCTCCTGCCCCAGGGCACCGGGGGGCGTCAGGGCGTGGGGCTGGGACTGGCCATTGTGGAGCGTATGGTCAGGATTCTGGGCTACGATATTGACGTCTCCTCCCGACCGGGCAGGGGATCCCGGTTCGTATTGACCGTTCCCCTGGAGAAAAGTATGACTGGCCAGACAGAGGTCGGGGAAAGAAATCCGCTCGAATCTTTTGCCGAAGGCTTCAACGGTTCCCGGGTACTGGTCATTGATAATGAACAGGCTGTTCTGGATAGCATGCAGGTATTGCTGGAGCGCTGGGGGTGCTCGGTCACGGCGGCCCGCAGCGACATTGAGGCCCTGAAAATGCTGGCCACGGCGGAACAGCTCCCATCTGTGATACTGGCGGATTATCATCTGGATCATAACCTGACGGGCTGTGAAGCGATCTATAGCGTCCGCCGCAAACTGGATCGTGATATTCCCGCCGCGATCATTACTGCCGACAGTAGTGACAATATCCGAAGGCTGGTGCGCGCCCAGTATCTGCCGATCCTCAACAAACCGGTCAAACCCAATCGGCTGCGGGCATTGTTGACGAGTCTGCTGGGGCCATCTTCGGAATAACGAACTAACCTGTCATGGCCCAAGGGTCTACACTGATTCCTGAGATCCCATGAATTTCAGGAGAGTGCACCATGGCAATAACCGATAACGCCCTGACCAATCACGAAGTGACCATCTGCCTCGCAGGCGGTGCTGTCCTCGGCCCCTTCAATGCCACTTGGTCCCAGGACAATGGTGGTGATGTCCGTGAGCTCGTGAAGGAATACGATGCCTTTTTGCAGGGTGAGAAGCAGCGCCGGTTCAAGTTTCATCTCCACGATACCTACACCAATACCGTCCAGACATTAGTTGTTAACTTTGAGCAGGTTACGGGAATCTGTGACCATGTGAGGCTGAAATCCCACCAAGGGGGCTGACGATTCCCTGATACCGATAAGGAGAGGGTGTCATGAGTGAATTCAGAACGGAAAAAGACAGTCTCGGAGAGGTGCATGTGCCGGCGGACGCTCTCTGGGGCGCGCAGACACAACGGGCCGTTGATAACTTCCCGGTCAGTGGCCAGCCCATGCCGTCGGCGTTTATTGCCGCTGTTGCCCGGGTCAAGCAGGCCGCAGCGGAGGCCAATGCCAGTCTTGGGTACCTGGACAATGAAAAGCGGGATGCGATCGTCGAGGCATGCGAACAGTTGGTGAACGGCGATCATGCCGACCAGTTTCCGGTGGACCGCTACCAGACCGGTTCCGGTACCAGCACCAATATGAACGTCAACGAAGTGATTGCTGCGTTGGCGGCGCGTGCCGGTGTTCAGGTAAACGCCAACGATCACGTCAACATGAGCCAGAGTTCCAATGACGTGATTCCGACCGCCATCCACGTCAGTGCCGTTACGGTGGTTCAGACCCAACTGTTGCCAGCGTTGTCTCACCTCTGCGGAGTCATCTACGAGCGTGAAGCGCTGTTCTCGGAACAGGTTAAGACCGGTCGGACACACCTGATGGATGCCATGCCGGTGACCGTGGGTCAGGAGCTCCGCACCTGGCGTGAGCAACTGCTGGCGGCGGAAAAGCGAGTGGAAGCGGCGGCTGACGATCTGATGGCGTTGCCGCAGGGCGGGACCGCGGTAGGCACCGGTATAAACGCACCGGATGAATTTCCCGCACAATTCGTCAAGTTCCTTGCGACCGACACCGGTTACCATTTCCGTTCCCTGGAGCACAAATTTGTCGGGCAAAGTGCGATCGATTCCCCTGTGGCGCTATCTGCCCAGCTTCGGGGCGTGGCGATCGTACTGACCAAAATCGCCAATGATCTGCGGTGGATGAACAGTGGGCCGATTCATGGGCTGGCAGAGATCAGTTTGCCTGCGCTGCAACCCGGAAGCAGCATTATGCCGGGGAAAGTGAACCCGGTGATTCCGGAATCGGTGGCCATGGTCAGTGCCCAGGTCATGGGGATGGATACAACGATTGCGCTGGCCGGTCAGTCCGGTAATTTTCAGCTCAATGTGATGTTACCGCTGGTGGGGGCCAATCTGTTGGATATGGTTTCGTTGTTGAGTAACGCATCTTCCATGCTGGCAGAAAAAGCGATCAAGGGCCTCACGGTTAACGTGGATAACCTGAACGCCGGTGTGGGGCGGAATCCGGTGCTGGTCACTGCCCTGAATCCGGAAATTGGCTATGCCCTGGCGGCGGATATTGCCAAGGAGGCCTATCGTACCGGTCGCCCGGTAATTGATGTGGCAGAGGAGCGAAGCGGACTGGACAGGGCCCGGCTGGAAACGCTGATGGATCCGCTCAAACTGACCCGTGGCGGGGTTTCCTGAACCGGAGGCTGACTTGATCCTGGCACTGGAGCTGTTTGTGATGTTGGTGCTGGCTAACGGAGCCCCGGTGGTTGCCAGGAAATTGTTTGGCCATCGTTGGTCGGCCCCGGTGGATGGCGGCCGTCTCTGGCACGATGGGCGCCCACTGCTGGGCAAGAGTAAAACCTGGCGTGGTGTGGTGACCGGCACCGCGAGTTGCGGCCTGTTTGCCATGGTGGCTGGGATAGGGGGGGGCTTTGGTTTTCTGTTTGGTGCGCTGGGGTTGCTTGGCGATATGCTCAGCAGCTTCATCAAGCGCCGGCGGGGTTTGCCTGCCAGTGCCAGGGCTTTATGGTTGGACCAGATTCCGGAAGCGGTGTTGCCCATGATTCTGGCGTTTTTCTGGCTGCCCCTGGGGTTCTGGCACGCAGTGGCGGTGGTGGTGCTGTTTACCGCATCCAATATTCTGTTATCGCCCGTACTTTACCGGCTCGGTATCCGACACCAGCCCCACTGATCATTACTCCGGCCCCCGAGTCAGAGTGTGAATCGTCACTTCCGGTGGGCAGTTCAGGCGCACGTTGATGACCGAGGTGCCGGACCCCGGCGAGGTGTAACCCTGCATGCCATTCATTCGCCAGTGTCCACGGCCGAGAGCCCTTGGGCAGTCGGAATCCAGGGTGACGGGAAGGCCTCCGGGCAGACAGATCTGACCGCCGTGGGTATGGCCACACAGAAAAATGTCGTAGCCGGCGTGCGCGGCTTCCCGATAGATCTCCGGTGTATGGCTAAGTAAAATGCTGATGCCCCCAAGGGGGATGTTATCCCCTGCCCGGTGCAGGTTGTGAACCTTGTAGAAGTGGGCATCATCCACCCCAGCCAGGTAAAGGGCTTCTCCGTTGCGACGAACCTCTGAATGTTCGTTCATTAGCAGCCGATAGCCCATGTCTTCCAGCCCGGGCACCATCCGTATACTGTCGTGATTGCCTAGCACCGCGTAGGCATCGCCGCTAATCGCATCCCTGAGTTTCGCCATGCCTTCCAGTGCTTCGTCCACGGGCCCCCAAGTCAGGCGTCGGTAATCACCGGTCAGTACGCACAGGTCGTATTCCAGGGGAGTGATCTGGTCGATCACCGCCCGAAGGTTGGCCTCGTCCATATCGACATGCAGGTCAGTCAGATGGAGAATGCGGAAACCCTCAAAGGATGCCGGCAGGTCCGGTACATGAAACGAGTTATTGGTGGTGGCCAGGCGTCGACTGTTGTTTTGCCCGCGCCGGAGCAGGCCGGACATTTGCAGGCAGAAACGGATAAAACCAGGCGCTAATGCCCAGTTTTCCAGGTGGAATGTCTTGTGGTTTGGTCCGAATACCCTGGCTTCGGCTTCCCGTTCGATCCCCAGCCTCTGGCGGGCGTGGACCGGGCCAAGCCGGAGGCTTAAACGGTACTCCAGTAGTTCATCCTGACTTTCTGGTGTATGGGCCCTGGCGGTCATGTTAGATCCTGCATTGCACGTATTGGCAAACCCTAACTCCATTATGGTTGGCTTGGGGAGGGTTGCAACCGCAGTGATACAATGTTCATGTTTCACCAAACAAGCGGAGGCGATTATGGCAACATCATGTAATATTCCGGGGCTGGAAGTGCCGCGCAGCCGATTCCCTGATCCGGAACAGGATCTGGATGACAGTGCCAGCGCTGCCCATGTGGTCCTGGCTGGCGGTTGTTTCTGGTGCGTTGAAGCTGTGTTTCTGGCGATTAACGGTGTAACACACGTGGAGTCCGGTTATGCCGGAGGCAGTGCCGACACGGCGAATTACGAGGCCGTATGCGGTGGCCAGACCGGTCATGCCGAAGTGGTGGATATTCACTACGATCCATCCAAAGTCAGCTTTGGGCAGTTATTGAAAGTCTTCTTCTCCGTGGCCCACGACCCCACCCAGTTAAACCGTCAGGGGCATGATCGCGGTACCCAATACCGATCCGCGGTGTTCTATGAAACTCCGGAGCAGAAGCGTGTGGTCGAAGCTTACATTCGCCAGCTTGATGCTGCCGGAGTCTACCCGGAACCTATTGTTACACGGCTGGAGTCGCTGGAAGCTTTTTACCCGGCCGAGGCCTACCACCAGAACTTCGCCGCCCAAAATCCCTATCAGCCCTACGTCATGGCGGTCGCCGCACCGAAGGTGGAGAAGCTGGTGAAGTCCTATGGCGATTATCTGAAACCCGATTACCGCAACGACGACACAGCCTGAGGAGATTGTCATGAGTGTTTCTGCTTCCGGATACGACCTGACCCCACTGACCCCGGCACAGGTCGAGGAAATGTCAGCAGACCTGTCGGTGGAAGAGCGCCGGGTGCTGCTTGACCACGGTACCGAGCACCCCTTCTGCGGGACGTTGCTGGATAACAAGAAAGAGGGGGTCTACCACTGCCGGTTGTGTGACCTTCCATTGTTCAGTTCCAATTCCAAATTTGATTCCGGAACCGGCTGGCCAAGCTTCTTCCAGCCTTATGACAAGGAGCATATCCGCTACATTGAGGACAACAGCCTGGGTATGACCCGCACCGAGATCCGCTGTCCACGGTGTGACAGTCATCTGGGCCATGTATTTCCCGATGGCCCCCCTCCCACCGGCCAACGGTATTGCCTGAACTCTGTTGCCATGGTGTTTCGGGATCAATAAGGAACCTGCATGATCAGACTGGATACGAGCCCGCTGACGGAGTCGGCGACCTTGCTGAGGCGGGCGGGGGTTGTTCTGGGATCGGTGGGGCTGACGGCGTTGTACTCCTTGCTGGTGCTGTTACGGGCCTTATTTGGCCGGCTGAATCGACCGATTGTCGACAAGTATTGCCGGGAGTGGTCGGCGGCTTTGTTGCGGTTGGTGCGGGTGAGTCTCACCGTACGGGGTGCGGTGCCTGATTTTGGCGATGGCCGGCGCTACATCATCATGTGCACCCATGCCAGCCATTACGATATCCCGGTGACCTTTGTCTCCTTGCCCGGATCGGTGCGGATGCTCGCCAAGAAGGAATTGTTCAGCATCCCGATCCTGGGGCAGGCGATGAAAGCGGCCGAGTTTCCGTCTATTGACCGGGCCAACCATTTGCGTGCGGTCAAAGATCTTGAGAAAGCACGGGCGATGATGGAAAGCGGCATAGTGCTCTGGGCCGCGCCAGAAGGCACGCGCTCACCCGATGGTCACTTGCTGTCATTCAAGAAGGGCTGCTTTCACCTGGCGCTAGACACTCAGGCGGTGATCGTGCCGGTGGCCATTCGGGGCATTCACAAGGTCTTGCCGGCCAGGACATGGCGTATCAATCTGGGGCAGCCAGTGGATGTCCGGGTGGGTGCGCCGATCGATACGTCGGGTAAAGGCAAGGAGGACCTTGTGGAGGTCGTGGCTGAAGTGCGCGGACGCCTGGAAGACCTCCTGGGAGATGGTGAAGCCGCGTGATCCCACGGCTCCACGTTTCCTGATCAGCCGATGATGGTCGATGCCAGATAGCCCGTGTAACTCACGTAAACCAGTAACAGCAGTGCGCCGTCGAAACGGCTGATCAGCTTGCGTTTTCCGGTTAACCCTACCGTCATAAGTAGCAGCCCCACAGTAAGCGCGGCCATGAGTGTCCAGTCACGATACAGGACTTCCGGATCAACAGTCAGGGGGTTTATGGTTGCGGCCAGGCCGACCACGGCCAGGGTGTTGAAGATTCCGGACCCCACAATATTGCCGAGAATCAGGTCGTGTTCGTTTTTCTTGACTGCGGCCAATGCCGACGCCAGTTCCGGCAGTGAGGTGCCGATGGCAACGATAGTCAGGCCGATAATCAAGTCACTGACGCCCAGAGCCTGGGCGATGGTCACCGCGCCCCATACCAGCATCCTGGAGCTGACAATCAATAACACCAGACCGACCACCAGCCATATCAGGGCGACTTTCAGTGGCATCGGATGGGCGATCAGTTCTGCATCGGTATCACCGACCAGAGTGTCGCCTTTGCCCTTGATGCCCTGATAAATGGACCAGCCCATGACAGCGGCGAATACGCCCAGCAATACCCAGCCATCCAACCGTGTCAGCTGACCGTCCAGCAACTGCACACCGGCAATGGCGGTAAGCACCAGCAGCAGCGGCAGTTCCTTACGGATCACCTGGGAATGGACGGCGATGGGGGCGATCACCGCTGTCAGGCCCACAATCAGGGCAATATTGGTGATGTTGGAACCGTAGCCGTTACCAAGAGCCAGGCCAGGATTGCCATCGGCAGCGGCCATGGCGGAAACGGCCAGTTCCGGGGCCGAGGTGCCGAAACCAATGATCACCATGCCGATAAGCAACGAGGGCATGCCCAAGTGTTTGGCGGTAGCGGCAGCGCCTTCGACAAATCGGTCGGCACTCCAGACCAATAGAATAAGACCGGCAATAATGGCTGCAATTGCCAACAACATAATGAAACCTCAGTGAATGAAACGACCCAGCATGAACACCCCGGCATATCCAAGGGTGTATGCCAGCAAAAGGTGGCCAAGATACCGCATATAGGTAGCAAAGGTCAGCCCGGGAATCTTGCTCATAGCTACGATGCCGGCGGCCGAGCCGATGACCAGCAGCGAGCCGCCAACACCGACGGCGTAGGTCAGTCCCATCCATTCCCCGGGGCTCATTTCGATGCCGGACTTCAGCAGGGCCGCCGTGAGCGGCACGTTGTCGATGATTGCGGAGAAAATGCCCATCAGGTAGTTGGCCGCGACCGGGGGCAGGACCTCATAGATGTCCACCAGTGACTGCAGGGCGTGGATTTCCTTGAGCATACCCACCAGCAGCAGAATACCGAGGAAGAACAGTAAGGTTTCAAACTCGATTACGCGGATGTATTCCAGAATCGGGTCCAGATCACTGTCCGTACTCATAAAGCGGGAAACCAGGAACATAATGGACAGGCCAAACAGGAACGTCAGTACTGGCGGTATGCTGAACAGGGCATTGCCGGAAATAGTGGCAATGATGGTTAACAGGAACAGGACGCTGATCACCGCATCCACCGGGCGTACCCGATGGCTGGAGGCGTTGAGGGTGACTGTGCCGGTCAGCCCCCGGGACAGGAAAACCGCCAGGATGAACACCGTGATGGAGGCTGGAACGGCGAGGGTCAGCAGAGTCAGGATTTCGACCTTGTCTGCCAGGAAAATCATCAGTGTGGTGACGTCCCCGGTGATCAGTGACACCCCGCCGGAGTTGACGGCAAAGACCACCAGGGTGATGAACTGTATGCGTTTTTTCAGCTCAAGATCGAGCGAGAGAATCAGCGAACATGAGACTAAAGTGGCGGTGATATTGTCCGCCAAAGACGAGAAGATAAAACAAAAAAGGCCAGTCAGAAACAGCAACTTCCGTTCGCTTACCTGTTTCGGCATGATCAGGTACACCACATTTTCGATCATACCCTTCTTGTTCAGGTACGCGACAAACGTCATGGCCGAGACCAGAAATAGCCAGAGCCCGGCAATTTCGGCAATGCTTTCGGCGAGTCCGGCGGAGATGGCAGACGTTTCCGTCGCATCCTTACTGAACACAAACAGCAACATCCAGCTCAGCGTGCCGAAAAAAAGTGTAACCTTGGCCTTGTTGACGTGAATGACTTCTTCAAAAATAACGCCCAGCAAGGCCAGGATAGCCAGTAATACAAGAACAGGCTCAAGACTGAACATAGGGCATCCTGAAAGCGGTTGATTGTAGACAAGCGGCTGGATTTTAGACCTTTGACCTGCCGGGGGCTACTGTTCGCAGGTAAAGACAACCGTCGGGTTGCTTGCTTTTATTGGGGTGTAAAGCGTACCCATTGACTATCGCAATTTATTCTTGGGGCAAAAACCGGGATAATTGCGCCACATATTCGGACAGGAAGCCGTTGCCGGGCCCTAGATTCCTTGCTCTGCAGGCTTCCCAAAGACCTCTTTGCTGATCGTGGAGAGGTGACAGGCTCAAAATCAAGCAGGGTGAAGACTAATGGCCGTAAGACAGGCAGATGTAGTGCTGGTCGGCGGGGGCGTCATGAGCGCTACCCTCGGCATGATGCTCAGGCAGCTGGACCCATCACTGGACATCGTCATGGTGGAACGTCTCGATCACGTTGCCCATGAAAGCACCGATGGGTGGAACAATGCAGGCACCGGCCACGCCGGGTATTGCGAACTGAATTACACCCCCGAAACCGATGATGGCGATGTGGCCATCGAGCGGGCGCTTCAGATCAACGCCTCCTTTGAAGTGTCGCTGCAGTTCTGGTCCTATCTGGTTGAGCAGGGCATGTTGCCGGAACCCACATCGTTCATTAACCGAACGCCTCACCAGAGCTTTGTCTGGGGTGAAAAGGACGTGGCTTTCCTCAAGCGCCGCTACGAGAAACTCAGCGCCCATCACCTGTTCCGGGAAATGGAGTACACCGAATCCCCGGACGACCTGGCTGAGTGGATGCCGCTGGTGGTCAAGCACCGTGATCCCAAGCAGCCGGTGGCGGCCACGCGGATCACTCATGGTTCGGACGTCGATTTCGGCTCTCTCACCCGTAGTATGGTGAAGCACCTGGAAAGCACGCCCAATTTTGAACTGATGCTCAGCAGCCCGGTTCACTACCTGGCCAAGCGGGACAACGGCCGCTGGAAAGTGCGGGTAAAAGACCAGAAAACCGGTGAGGTCAAGAAACTGGAAGCCGGTTTCGTGTTCCTGGGGGCCGGCGGTGGGGCCCTGCCGATGCTGCAGAAGTCCAATGTCGACGAGGCTCGCGGTTACGGTGGTTTTCCGGTCAGTGGCCAGTGGCTGGTCTGTCAGGAGCCGGAGGTCGTCAAGCAGCACCACTCCAAGGTCTACGGCAAGGCACCCATCGGTGCGCCGCCGATGTCAGTGCCACACCTGGATACCCGCATCATTAACGGCGAGCCGGCGTTGCTGTTCGGACCATTTGCCGGGTTCACCACCCGGTTCCTGAAGCAGGGGTCGGTGTTCGATCTGTTTGGATCGGTGAAGCCCACTAACCTGCGTCCGATGCTTTCCGTTAGCAGGACCAACATGGACCTGACCCGTTACCTGATTGGCGAAGTGTTCCAGTCCCACTCCGAGCGTGTGGCGGCCCTGCGCAACTTTTTCCCGAATGCCAAGGAGGAAAACTGGAAACTGCAGAGCGCCGGCCAGCGGGTACAGATCATCAAGCAGACCCCCGACGGTGGCGGTAAGCTTGAGTTCGGCACGGAAATCGTGGCGGCGAAAGACGGCTCGCTGGCGGCCCTGCTGGGAGCATCCCCCGGTGCCTCCACCGCAGCCCATGCGATGATAGACGTCATCGAGCGCTGTTTTGCTGACAAGATCAAGACCGCCGAGTGGCAGGACCGCATGAAAGAAATGGTGCCGTCCTATGGCCAGTCGCTGGTCGATGATGAGCCCCTGCTCCGGCGAGTTCGGGATAGAACACTGACAACGCTGCAATTGGGCTGATATACCCAATTAATCTAAAAACAATGGGAGCACTACGAATACTGGTCCAGTTACCAGCGTTTGTGGTGCTTTTTGCGTTTTATCGAGGAGAGAACATTTGCCATTTGTGCTGAAACCTCTAGCTTAGTAGATACATCCCCTGAAAGGAGAACTGCCGTGAGTGAGCAAAAGTTCAATCCGGAAAAAGGATACATCGCTTTGCTGGGGTGGAGCCTCAACGCTATCGAGGCAGCAGACAAGTTTGACCGCCGTTATGTCGTGGTTGCCCCGGACTGGGCCGAGGCTTACTGCACAGAGCACGATATTCCGTACGTGCCCTGGAACTTTGAGCGACTGAATGATCGTTCTTTCGAAATTGCCCAAACCCTCAACGAGATGGGGGTGAATGTGGCAATCCCGTTGTTTGAAGAGACCGTGGAATGGGCAGGGGCCATCAATTCGGTGCTGCTGGACAACCCTCGCCTGTTTGGTCAGGCCATGTTGTTGCGTGACAAGGCGCTGATGAAGCGCCGTGCCCAGCTCGGCGGCATTCGTGTCGGTATTTTCGAGGAGGCCCATGACAAGGAAGATGTGGTGCGTTTCCTCAAGCGGGTCAACCAGACACTGTTGAAACTGGATGGTGACCCCAATGACCCGATCCATCTGAAAGCTTTCGACAAGGCTGGTTGCCTCGGGCACCGGGTGATTCGTACCCCGGACGAAGTGGATACCATTCCGGACGAGGAATTCCCGGTGTTGATGGAGTCCCATCTGGACGGCTGGGAGTTTGCAGTGGAAGCCTGGATTCACAACGGTAAGGTCGCATTCCTCAATATTTCGGAATACGTGACCCTGGGTTATTCGGTGTTTGTGCCGGCCACACCGGACCTGGAAAAGTATCGCCCGCAGATTACCGCGGAGATTGAGAAGCTGATCAAGACTTTTGATATCGAGTTCGGGTTTATACACCCCGAGTACTTTGTCACCAGCGACAGTACCATGTATTTTGGTGAGGTGGCCTACCGCCCACCGGGCTTCAAGGTCTTTGAGTTACTGGAGAGAGCCTACGGCTTTAATGCCTATCAGGGCCTGATCCTGACGTTTGATCCGAAGACCACAGAGGAAGAGGTGAAGGCCTTTTTCCCGAAGGAAGTCGTGGACGCGAAGGGCTATGCCGGTTGTTTCGGTGTCTATCCCCGCCGTCGGGTGGTCAGCAAGCTGGAAATGCCCGAGGAAACCGAAAACCACGAGTATTTCGAGTCTCATGAGTTGACGCCGCCGATTGAGGAAACCGTCACCAAGCGTACCGCGTTTGGGACCCATTGGGGGTTGATCTACTTCTTCGGTGAGGACCCCTATGTGATGCGGGATCTTCTTAAACACCAGGAAGAACTGGATTTCTATGTATAATTCCGTCAGGAATTACTAACAGTGGGTCTGGTCCAGGCCCTGAGGAAGACAGTTTGAGCGACTCCGACCCTGGCAGCGCTGTACCGGTCGTCAACTTCGAAAAACTGGTACAGCGGCTGGATGATGCAATTGAGGCGCTGGAAGACAGCCGCCCCTTTGCCAAGCCCGCAAAGCTACCCCGGCTGTTCGATATCGTCCGCCGGGTGCTGTTGCAGCCAGAAGGCTGCGCGGCCGTGGCTGCGCGTGCGGAAAGGCTGGAGAATGCCGGTGTCTTCCTGGGCACTGACTGGGCTGAGCCTTCCATTCTTTTGCCGTACCTGACTACCAGTTCCCTGCAAAGCCCCCATGCCGATACTGTTGTCATTGAAGCTCTCAGTGAATTGCGGTTACTGGCGGTGGCGACCGGGGATTACTGGCATCCGTCGGTGTCCGCCGAACAAGCCCATCATTACCTGACCCAGGTGCTGGCACTCAATCTCAGCTTGCTGTTCGGCGAGGGTGGCGAGGCTGAGCGCGAACAGGGCAAGTTGGCACTGATCAGTCGTGGCGTCATTGAGCACGTGGCCCGGGAGATTGGCTACGAGCATGTGATTGACCGGCTGATCGAGGAAATCTGGCGAATTCTTCAACAACGGCCAATCCAGGTTACCAGCGTACGCAGGATGATTACCCAGATCGCCTTATGCCGGACTGATCCGGCGATTGATCTTGGTGGCGCAGGGCAGGGCGCGGAACGCCTGATCTCCAGCCTTTATGGCCCGACTCAGGCCTGTCGCGAAGACCCGGGTATCCCGGTATACGAAGAACGGCTGCAATCCATGGACACCGTGGCGCTGCAGAGCGAGGCTACCGGCTTTGCCCGCTCCATGCACGATACCGGGCTGGTGTCCCCCTACCATGCGGCGTTTGTGCGCCATATCCTGGAAAAACAGGACACCCTGCTGACTGAGGCACTGGGTCTGTCCAGTACCGGTCGGGATTGCCTGCTGTGTTACCAGGAGTTGGTCCATGAGCTGCTCAAAGAAGGTATCTATCCGGAAACCGCCCAGGGGTTGTATGGCTTGGCGTTGATGCTGGAGCGGGGCATCCTTTACCAGCCTCCGGTGGCGCCGGCGCTGTGGCGCCAGGTGCTGTTATCGATTTGCCCCCAGGCCCGCGAACGTATCCAGCTGGCATACGGTTACACGCCGCAGCCGAGAGCCTGGCTGATTCAGGGGGTAATGAACATGCTGGGTCAGCCCTTGGGGGTTGGTCAGGGTAATAACCCCACCTGCCAGTCGGCCCGGGCCTTGTCCATGTGGGCGTATAACGATCCCGACTACCTGCTGCAAATGGTGGCCTGGGCGGCACGGGATAACGAAATTATCATGCACTTCGAGGGCCAGCCGGTCTCGTCCGCTGACAGTAGAGGGGGGGTGGCGTCGGAGGTCACCCTGGACCTGGATCCTGTGTCCCTGGTGGTGGTCCCGCATCTGGACCGTATTTACGCAGAAATGGGACGTCTGTGTGTTGGTCGCCCGGGGGATCCCCACCAGTGGGTAAACCCGGAATTCCATGGCTGGTCTGCTGGCCGCGGTTTCGCCATCAATGTGGATGTGGAGACCGGTAAACTTCAGGATCTCGAGGGTTTCCTGCGCCATTTCTACGCCAGCTACAATCCCTACTACAATGGTAACCAGCCGCTAATTCATCCGCAGCCGGCCGGTATCGCCATCACTGACAGCGCCGCGCGATTTATTGGGTGGCACGCCATTACCATCCTGCGTGTGGCCCTGGACCCGGAAGACGTGATGCGGGTGTACTTTTTCAACCCGAACAATGACAGCGGCCAGAACTGGGGTGATGGCGTGGTGGTGAGCACCGCCCGTAAGGGCGAGCGGTTTGGCGAAGCCTCCCTGCCGCTTGAGCAGTTTGCTTCCAGGTTGTACATCTTCCACTTTGATCCCCTGGAACGTGGCGATTCGGCGGACATCCCCCTGGATGAGATGCAACGGGTGATTGATCGGGTGCACGGCAGCTGGGGGCGTGATCGGGTCCCGGCAGATATTTCTCTGCAGGCGGAGCCCCCACAATCCGGATAGCGGGGGCCCTGTTAAAACCAGCGAATCAGGAGACGGTATGACTGGACCGGCCGGTAACAACGCTAATGGTGCCGAAATCTTCGTGCGTGCGCTGGAGAGTGAAGGTGTGCAGTACATCTTCGCGGTTCCCGGTGAAGAGAACCTGGACTTGCTGGAAGCGCTTCGGGAATCGGATATTCAGTTGATTCTCAATCGCCATGAGCAGGCCGCCGGATTTATGGCAGCAACCTATGGCCGGTTGACCGGGCGCGTTGGGGTTTGCCTGTCGACCCTCGGTCCGGGGGCGACCAACCTGGTCACTGCGGCTGCTTACGCCCAATTGGGTGCCATGCCCATGATGATGATCTCCGGGCAGAAACCGATCAAATCCTCCAAGCAGGGCCTGTTCCAGATCCTTGATGTGGTGGATCTGATGCGCCCGCTGACCAAGTACACGCGGCAGATCAGCAACGCCAATACCATTCCCGCCAAGATCCGGGAAGCTTTCCGGCTGGCCTCGGAAGAGCGTCCCGGTGCGGTCCATCTGGAACTGCCCGAAGACATTGCCGCCGAGATCACCGCACCGGACATTCACATTTTCCAATCCAGCGATGCGCGCAGGCCGACGGCCAGCACCAAAAGCCTGGAAATAGCCTGTGAGATGATTCACCAGGCCAGACACCCACTGATCATGATCGGTGCCGGGGCGAACCGTAAGCGGGTTTCCCAGGCGCTGATTCATCTGGTCAATACCAGCAACATTCCGTTTTTCACCACCCAGATGGGCAAGGGCGTGGTGGATGAGCGACACCCACGTTACCTGGGCAATGCGGCACTCTCCGCCGGGGACTTCGTGCACTGTGCGATTGATCACGCTGATCTGGTGATCAACGTTGGCCACGATGTGGTGGAAAAACCGCCGTTTTTTATGAAACCTGGAGGCAAGCAGGTTATCCACGTCAATTTCAGCGGTGCGGACGTTGATCCGGTGTACTTCCCTCAGCACGAAGTAGTCGGGGATATTGCCAACAGCGTGGAGTACCTCGCGGCACACTGCCCCCCTTGTGACAGCCATGACTTCAGTCGTTTTATGGAAGTAAAGGCAGCAGTGGACGAACACGTGCACGCAGGCGAATCTGACGCCCGCTTTCCGATCATCCCCCAACGCATTGTCCACGACGTTCGGCAGGTCATGCCGGAAGACGGCATCATTGCCCTCGACAATGGCATGTACAAACTCTGGTTTGCGCGCAATTATCCAGCCTATGACAACAACACCGTCCTGCTGGACAATGCCCTGGCGTCCATGGGGGCGGGCCTGCCCAGTGCCATGATGGCCGCCATGCTCTATCCCCGTCTGAAAGTGATGGCGGTGTGCGGAGACGGCGGCTTCATGATGAACAGCCAGGAGCTGGAAACCGCCGTGCGCCTGAAGCTGAACCTGGTGGTGCTGATCATCAATGACAGCGCCTACGGCATGATCAAGTGGAAACAGTCACAGGAGGGCTTTCCGGAGTTTGGCCTGGATTACGGCAACCCGGATTTCGTGAGATACGCGGAAGCTTATGGCGCCACCGGGCACCGGGTGACCCGCACGGAAGACCTCAGGCCGATTCTGGAGTCTGCCCAGTCCGCTGGTGGCGTTCACCTGGTGGATGTGCCGGTGGATTACAGCGAGAACAAGCGGGTGTTTGATGAGGAGCTGGCGGAGCTGACCTGCAACCTGTAACCGGTGTATGATCGGCAACTCGATCAGTCTTCAGAGGAACGGTTGAATGGTTCGCTCCGTGTTGAGAATGTTTGTCTGGGTGTCCCTGGTGATCCTGGTGTCCGCCTGCACCAAGCCCAATACCCCACAGGAAGTAGCCGCCGCCTTCTGGCAGGCAATGGCTGAAAACGACGTCAGCGACGTGGTTGAGCTTTCCACTCTGGACAGTGACGACGCCTTCGACAGTTATGAGCGTGACTGGGCCGACGTAGTGCCCTCTTATGGTCGCGTGGTGATCGATGGCACCGAAGCTTCCATCGTTACCCGGTTGCCGGCGGAGAGCACCGGTGGCAATGAACGTCGCGAAGTCATGACCTATCTGGTCGAGAAGCAGGGGCAATGGCTGGTGGATTACGAGCGCACCGGCGAAGCCATCATGAATCCATCCCCGTTCAGCGGCCTGATGGGCCAACTTAGTGAGATCAGTGAACGCATCGCCGCGAACTTTTCGTCTTCTTCAAGTGATATGGAGCGGCGCCTGAATGACATGGCCCGCGAGCTGGAAACCTACTCCAATGACATAGCCCGCCGTGCAGACAGGGCTATCAGTGAGTACGGTCAGGTGCTGCGTGACTACATGGAAGAGCTGGAAGAATCCGTTAACCGGGCACTGGAAGAGAATGACCAGGCCCCGGAAGCAGACCGGAAAACCCTGGAACAGGCAGCGAACGACCTGGAGAAAGGCAGTGAAGAGCTGGCCGAACCCACGCTGGAGGCCCTGGCCAATGCGACCCGTACCCTGACCGAAACCGGCCAGCGGCTCGCGGATGTGAGCAGTGAATCCTTCGAACACAACCGTGATGAATGGGAGGCAATGCTGCAGGAGATTCGGGAGCGTTCTGAAGAGTTTTTCCAGGATCTGCGGGATAGCCTGAGATCGGAAAACGAGGAAAGGTAAGCGGCCGCCCTCCTAGCGGGGCGGCAGCGGGATCAGAAGAACAGGGTTAACCCGGATGACAGTTCGATGTTATGGGTCAGCTGTGACTCCCGGATCAGGTCACTCTTGAACATATGGTCCCGGAAATCCACATGAACGGTTAGCCAGTCCAGCAGTACCACGCGGAACCCTGTGCCGAAAGTTGTGGTGAAGTTGTTTTCGCCGCCGAACTCGGTGTTACCGACACCCCCCACCAGGTAAAAGGCTGAGTTGAAGGCCAGAGTGTCGCTGAAAAAAATCTCACCCGGGAAAATGTTGTAGCCCAGCAGGAAATCGTAGTAGGTGAAATCGCGATCCGAGCTGCTCAGCAGGCGGACATTGCTGCCACTAAGCTCTTCAAAGGACGTCAGGCCGGCTTCCGCCATCCCGTAGTTGAACTGAATGAAGAAATCCTCGGTGGCGTGGAAGGCCGCGCTGACTCCAACCAACGGCTCGGTGCTGAAATTGTCGATGGACAGCAGCCCGGCAAAGCCGCCAACTTCAAAAAATTCGGCATCGATGTCTGCCTCCTTGATGGTTCGAGGCTGGACTTCCGGGGCAATGACCTGGACTGGCGCCGGCTTGTCATCGGCCGCAGATTCCGCGGCCAGTGCCTGCAGCGGCAGGGCGCCGATGCCCGTGAGCATCAGAGCGGTAAACCCGTTGCGAGCGCTCTTCAGGCTCAAAAGAAAGTGTTCAATCCGATTTTCCATTCGCTTAAACCTGTGGTGTCTGAATTGGATGAAACCGAGTAGACGCGGTACTCGGCCCGGACCAGGAAATTACGGCCAATGTAGTAGCTGACGCCCCCGCCAAAGTTAACAGCGTCTGCATCACCGATATCGCTCAACAGGATTTTCTGGCGGGCATCGAAGGAGAAGCGGGATACGCCTGCCAGGGCGTAGGGGGTGACGTCCCATTGCTGGAATGGTTCGATGATGACATTGGCGCTGTAGTAGTCGCTGGTGACGGACTGGTTATAGATTTTGCCCGCCTCCACTTCCACTCCGGCCCAGCTCAGCGGGCGGTAGCCCAGGGTCAGGCTGAAGCTGGTGGAATCCTCGAACTGTCCGGCGGTAAAGCCGATCCTCCAGCTGGACTCCAGATACTCACCATGGCCCACCTCCGGCAGGTCCGCGGGTATGCCGGTTGGTGCCAGTGTACGGCCAAGCTGGGCGGCCTTGGTCCAGCCTTCCTCTCCGTCCGGGGTGCGAACCTTGTACCAGTTGGTTTTGCGCTTGAGGATCTCGACCGGTTCGCCTTTCTCGATGACGTGGAATACCGGATACCCGCGTCCCGGAGCCGTGTGCATCTCAACGAACGGATCGACAACGTACAGAACCACGCCATCGCTTTCCTGATCCGCCGCACTCAAACAGACAGACCAGAACAGGCTGGCAATGGCAAAAGCCGCACAAGAAAGCTGTCTGCCCCTGGGAGTCTTTTGCCTGCGATAGCGCTTGCCGGTACATCCCTTCATGGTTCTCTGTAACCGCCCTGACTTTTGTTAAAAAATGTAAAATTATGTAATTGTTTGTTTTTGTTGAAGAAAAATCCAATTGCTGGCGGACTTTGCACCGTCGATGTGGGCAGGGCAACTCTGTTTGTCAGGAAATTTGAGGGAAATCACAGAAATGACAAATGGGCGAAAAGGCTTAGGGCAGATCAACGAGAGCTTGTGCTAGGTTATTTTACGTTTTTTGACGAATGAAACTTTTAGGACAATAAATCTGACCATCGGGAATCAAGGGCCATCAAAAGAGCTCCCCGGGCAAGAGTCAGAAACCTCAAAAGCCAGTGCCCCGTTTTCAGTCGTAGCCAGCGAATCGAATCAGAGTTGGCGGAGGAGCACCATGGCTAAGATTACTGTTCAAGGGTTTGCCAGTTGGGTCAGGCCGGTACGGCATCGGGCGGTTATTGCGATGCTGGTGGCGGCGCTGTGCCCCATGGCAGGCCAGGCGCTGGCGGCGGAAGGCACCAGCAAGAGCGTCCCCGCTGCGGCGCTCGACCAGATCATCGAGACTCCGATGTCGATCCGCAAGAGCCGCCAGCAGGCACAGCAGGCGGTCAATGACTTGTCCCGTGACATCCAGGGGCTCAAGCAATCGGTGGTGGCGCTGAACAAGGACCTTCGGGTACTTGAAGAGGATCTGTTATTTCCCGCCAATACCCAGTTCAGTGTTTTTCTGTCCCTGGACGTCGGCGAGTTTTTCCGGCTGGAAGGCGTCAAGCTCAAAGTCGATAGTGAAACCGTCACCAGCTACCTCTACAGCGACCAGGAACGGGAAGCGCTCGCCAAGGGCGGCATGCACCGTCTGCACCTGGGCAATATCAGTCCCGGCGAGCATACCGTCTCCGCATTTTTCGTTGGCGCCGGCCCCAATGGCCGCGAGTACAAGCGGGGCACTACCCAAACCGTCACCAAGGGCGGCGGTCCCAAATACGTCGAGTTGAGTATCGTAGACTCGGAAGCCCGACAGCAGCCCGAATTCAGCATCCGGGAATGGTGATTCTATGATGCGGATGCGGGTGAGGAAAAAGGCGCAGGGAAGCAGCTGTTTGTTATCGCTCTACGTTGCCGCAGTGGCGGCGTTGGGCGGTGCTGGTCAGGGCCTGGCAACCGAGCGGGTCCAGGATCTGAAGTACGGCGCCATACTCTATGAGTTCTATCAGCAGGACTATTTTGGTGCGCTGGTGGAGTACGCCTACGCGGAAGAGAAGGGCGGTATCCACGGACATGGCACCTATCCGGAACTGTTGAAAGGTGGCGTCAGCCTGTCCTACGGGCTGGATGTCCAGGCCGAGGATATCTTTACCCGGGTCGCAGAGGGCAATGTCTCGGAACAGGCCCGTAACCGGGCCTGGTTCTACCTGGGAAAAATGCAGTACCAGCGTGGGGACACCGAGCGCGCCGCACGCAATTTGTCCAATGTGCGGGGCCGGTTGCCGGAGTCACTGGACGCCGAATACCGTTATCTGGCCGCCCTGGTGAACGTCAAACTCGGTTACTTCGAGGCCAGTGGCAACATCACCTCCGGTATTGATACCGAAAGCCCCTACGCCCCCTACTTTTTCTTCAACCTGGGCATTGCCTATGGCAATCAGCAGCAGCCCGGTCTCGCTTATGAGGCACTGGAGCGTGCGGTGTCATACGGAGGCGACAGTGAGGAGTTGTCCCGGTTGGCAGACCGCGCGCGCATGGCGTTGTCATTTCTTCACGCCCGCGAGGGGGAGTACGAGCAATCCCGTCAGCAATTCTCCCATGTCCGCACCCACGGTGCTTACTCCAATCGCGGCCTTCTGGGCGCCAGCTGGCTGTCAATCAATGACGGTGCCTTCCGGGATGCGCTGGGGCCGCTGGAGGTGCTGGCCAATCGTTCCATCGCCTTGCCGGAGGTGCAGGAAGCACTGCTGCTCAAGCCCCATGTCTATGAGCAGATGGGGCTCGACGGCCGCGCTGCCCAAGGGTTCATTGACGCCGACAACAAGTTTAGCGAGGCACTGACTTGGTTGGATCAGGCCCGCAACTCCCTGGCCCAGGCAGACATCATGGAGCTGTTTGTTCGTAACCTCGACAAAGTGTTGGGGGAGAGTGACTGGTTCGGGCGGGCACCTTCGGTTTCTGCCAATTACCTGTCGCCGTTCCTGGTGGAGTTGATGTCCGATCACAGTTTCCAGTCGGTGCTCAAGGACCTGCGCGACCTCTACGCCATTCGTAACAACCTGGAGTCCTGGAAGGCCCGGCAAAACGACTTTGACGTCATTCTGGCGGCTCGCAGCCAATCCCTGGACAGCCAGCCCCGAACACAGCAACTGAGTGAACTGGGTGCAACGGTCGGGCAGATCAAGACAGACCATGACGCTCTGGCCAAGCGCGTGGCTGGCCTGGCGCCAGACCAAAGGGAGCGGGTGCAGTGGTTGCTGGACAGCCTCGCCTTCGAAGTGAAGAACAGCCAGGCCATGCTGGATGGTCTGCAAAGTGGTGGCTCAGGTAGCAGCGGTGGCCACTACGAAGCCAAAGTCCAGCGCATGATGGCTGCGGTTGACGATAACGTGGCACAGACCGAAGCGCTGATTGCCAAGCTTGAAGACGTCATGCTCACCCTGGTGTCCACCGAACTCGATATCCATGAGCAGCGGCTGAAGCACTATCAGGTCGAGGCCCAGTTGGCGAAAGTCCGCATTCTTGATCGCTCTCTATTGGAGTTGGACGGCACTGAGACAAGCGAGGTGAGCGTCAACAGCGCCAATGTGGAACGACAGGATGAACGCGCGGAAAGTGGAGAAAGTGGGGAGAGTGGGGAGAGTAACGATGCGATCTAGCGCGGTAATGCTGGCATTGTTGCTGGGTGGCTGTGGCGCCTTCAATGGTGGTCAAACCATCGGCGGGCTGCAGGACCAGGGCCCGGCACTGAACGATATCCCACTGCCAAGTGTGCGCCATGCCGACGTGCGGGAGGAATACCGTCGGCTACTGGAGGTGGTGGAAGAGCGCAAGCTCAAGGAACAGATTGAGCGGCGGATTGCCAGCGTGTACATGCTGGAGGGGGACTACCACCAGCTTCTGGGTGCGTTGCCCGGTGACGACGGTTATTTCCCCGAGGCGATCAGCGCCTACCATCAGCTCCTGGAGAAATACCCCGGCGCTGACGAAAACGCGGAAGCCTTGTATCAGTTGGCCAAGGCCTATGATCTGGACGGTCGTGACCGGGAAGCCCAGAAAATCCTGGACCGTTTCATCGAGGATCATCCGGACTCGCCCTGGTTGTCGGAAGTGTACTTCCGCAAGGGTGATATCCATTTCCGCCACGAGCAATACGAAGAGGCGGAGCGGGCCTACCAGTCGGTGGTGGCCATTGGCAGGGAATCCGAGTTCCTCAACAACTCCTATTACCTGCTGGGCTGGGCGCGGTACAAACTGAGCGATTACGACCGCAGCCTGATCTCCTTCTCCCAGGTACTGGACCGCTTGATGCCGGAAGATGGCAAGGTCGAAAAACTCGGCAACGTGGACCGCTCCCTGGTGGACGACACCCTGCGGATCATGAGTGTGGGGCTCGCTCATGCCGGTGGCGCCGGCAAGATCGACGCCATGTTCGCGGGGCGCCCCGAGGCTGCCAAATACACCTGGATCCTGTATTCCAGCCTGGGTGAACATTATCTGGAAAAGGAGCGCTACGAAGATTCCGCGTCGTCATTCCGGGCGTTCGTGGACAGCAACCCGGACTCCGACCGTGCACCGGAAATGCACTCGGAAATGATCCGGGCCTACGTGGATGGCGAATTCTCCCAACAGGTGTTGCCGGAGAAGGAACGCTATGTGCGTAATTACGGCATCCGCTCTGAGTTCTGGCAGACCAAGCCGGCGGACATCAAGGCCAAGGTTACGCCGAACCTGAAAACCTACATCGATGAGCTGGCCCGCCATTATCACGCCACCGGCCAACGCCTGAAGCGGGAGCTGGCGGACGGTAGCGTCAAGGCGTCAAAAGCCGTGGCCATGGCGGGCGAGCAACGCACCAGCTTCCTCAAAGCCGCGGATTTCTACAGTGAATACGAACAGACCTTCCCGAAAGACCCGCGTGTGCCGGAAATGGTGTACATGCGTGCCGAAGCCGCCTTTGACGGCGAAGACTACCCGGGGGCCATCGTCGACTATGAGCGCAGTGCCTACGAGTTCCGCCACCCCGAGTACGGTCCGGATGCCGGTTATGCCGCCATTGTGGCCTATCAGAAACAGGTGGGGCAGGTTATTGCCAGTGCCGGGAAGCAGAGTGACGAGCTGACCGAATGGCGTAGCAAGGCGGTGGAGAGCCAGTTGCGCTTTGTTCAGGAATACCGTGCGGACGAGCGCTCCGGTGCTGTTCTTGCCAAGGCCTCAGAGGAGCTGTTCGAGCTGGGACGCTACGAGAAGGCGCTGGAAGTGGCCACCAGCGTGGTCAGTGGGGCGGGCACCGTGGATCGTGACCTCAACCGCACTGCCTATGGCGTGATCGCACACAGCCAATATGAACTGGGCGATTATGCTGCAGCGGAGCAAGGCTACCGCAAGCAACTGGATTACATCCCGGCTGATAGCAAAGAGTCCGGAAAGGTTACCGAGCGCATGGCCATCACCATCTACAAACAGGGTGAACAGGCCCTGGCTGCCGAGGATATGGCCGGCGCCATTGACCAGTTCCTGCGCATCAAGACCGTTGCCCCCAACACCGATGCGCGGGTGGCCGCCCAGTTTGACGCCGCCACCTACCTGATGAAGCTGGAAAGCTGGGATCGGGCGTTGACGGAAATGCACGAATTGCGCCGCCTGTTCCCCAATCATAAGCTGGCCGCGACGCTGCCACAGAAGATCGCCTACGCCTACGAACAGGACGAGCAGTGGGCCAGTGCTGCCAGGGAATACGAAACCATCTACCACAGCGACGCCAGTGCCGAAGAACGGCGTGATGCCCTGTTCCTCGCGGCTGAACTCTACGAGCAGGCCGGTGAGGAGCAGCAGGCCCTGGCGTACTTCAAAAAGTGGGCGTTTGACTACGAAGAGCCGTTCGACACCCGCATGGAAGCACGCTACCACGTGGCCTACCTGTACAAGCGCCACAACGATCTCAATCGCCACCTTTACTGGCTGCGCCGGGTGATCGACGGCCACAACAAGGCTCCTGGCTCCAGACAGAGCGACCGCTCGGAATGGTTGGCGGCGTGGGCCAACAACGAGTATGGCGATTACTGGCGCATTGAATTTGACCGGGTGAAGCTGCGCGCGCCGCTCAACAAAAGCATTCCACGCAAGAATGAGAAGCTGAAGAACGCCCTCGATCGCTACCAGCAAGCGGCGGAATACGGCGTGCTCGAACAGACCACCCGCGCCAGTTACAACATTGCCAACCTTTATGGCCAGTTTGCCCGGGAGCTGATGGATGCTCCCCGACCGGCGGGGCTGAGCGATCTGGAAAGGATGCAGTACGAACTGGTGTTGGAAGAGCAGGCGATACCGTTTGAGGAGCTCGCAATCGAGCTTCACCAGGCGAATATCGAGCGCTCATGGAACGGCATCTTCAACCGCTGGGTGGAAAAGAGCTTTGAAGACATGGCCAGGCTCAATCCGGCGCGATTCGATAAACAAGAAGTACAGGTGGCTTATGGCGAAGGTATCCGTTAATTCCGTACGTACCGCTGGCATTCTGGGGATATTGCTGGTGTCTGGCTGTGCCGCGCTGCTCCCCCAGCCCCAGGGCAACAACAAGGCGGTTGAGACGGCAGTGTCCCAGCCGGTGGTGGCAGATCGCCCGGCCAGGCTGTCCCCCGCCCAGGCCCCGCTCCCGCAGCAGGCGTACACGTCGGAAGGCGACAAGATTGCGTACAACGCCGAGTCGAATCCCTATACCTCCGACGATTCGGACGTTCCCCAGGCGGCGAGGCTTGCCTTCCGGTTCGCCAGCAAACTGATGGCCGATGAACAGTACCGTGAGGCCCGCAAGGCATTCAAAGCGATGACGGTGGATTATCCGACCCTGTCGGGGCCCTGGGTGAAGCTTGGTGAAATCGCTGACCGACGGGACAACCCGCAGCGGGCAGAAGCGGCCTATCGCAAGGCCATCGAAGTGAATCGGAGCAACGTTAACGCCTATATGGCACTGGCGTTGTTCCAGCGTCGCCAGGGTGACTTTGACGGTGCCAGGCAAACCTATGTTGATGCCCTGGAGCTGTGGAAGGATTTTCCGGGGGCTCATCTGAACCTGGCCATCCTCTATGACCTTTACCTGAACCGACCGGAACTTGCCCAGCCTCACTACGAGGCCTACGACTTCCTGACCAATGGCAATGACCCCAAGGTCGGCAACTGGCTGGTCGAGGTGCGCCGTCGCACGGGTATTGAAACCAGCTTCATCGATAACCCGCCACCATCGCCGGAGGTACCTGCGGAATCGTCGGAGCCGGTCGCTGCCGACAAGGGCGCCGAAGGCGGTCAGACGGACAAAGGCTAGGAGTTCACCATGCGGAAAAACATCGCGCGACCCGGCTTGCCGCTGGTCGCTGTCACGGTTCTTTTGGCCCTGACATTCGCCACGGCGGTGATCGCCCAGGAAGACATTGACCTGGAAAGCACCTTTGTCGGTGACAAGGAACAGCCCTCGGTGAGTTATTTCATTCCCTGGAAGCCGCCGGAGGGACCGGAAAAGTTGTACCGCTCCATCACCTCCGTCTCAGGCCGGGTGTTTGAGGTGGTCGACCGGGATATTCACTCACGAACCATGCAGTTTTACGACGAACTTTCTCTGGAAGAACCGCTGGGCTCTTCTCATGAGTGAGCCAACAAGCAGAAACACACAAACCAATCAAATAGCTAGCTGTGGGGTGTAGACCATGAACCTTTATTCAACAATCGTTTCTTTTTTCCAGGACGGCGGTGCGTTTATGCTTCCGATCGCCTTGATTCTGATGGTGGGGCTGGCGATTGCAGTGGAACGCTGGTTCTTCCTCAAGCGCGCCTATCATGCCAACCGGGCAGCGTACTCGGAATTGCTTCCGCTGGTGGATAAAAAGCAATTTGATCAGGCCGAGACAGCGGCGCAAGGCAACGGTTCCGCCATTGGCCGTCTGCTGTCCGTGGCGCTGGACACCAAGCGTTCCTCCCCTCGCCGTGACGATATCCACGCTGCCATGCAGGAAGGTGTGATGGAGAGCATCCCCCGACTGTCCAAGCGCACCAACTACCTGTCCACCCTGGCGAACATCGCCACTCTGTTGGGTCTGCTCGGTACCATCATCGGCCTGATTGCCGCCTTCACCGCCGTGGCCAATGCCGATCCTGCCGACAAGGCCACCCTGTTGTCCCAGTCCATCTCGGTAGCGATGAACACCACGGCGTTCGGCCTGATGGCCGCCATTCCGCTGCTGTTGATCCACTCCCTGCTGCAGAACAAGACCCTGGAAATTGTTGAAAGTATCGAGATGGCCGGCGTGAAGTTCCTCAACTCCATCGTTCGCAGCAACCGTGCATCCGTGGCAACACGCGAGTCAGACGCCTGAACAACAGTGGTGTGAAACTATGTTTTCCAAGCGAAGAGAGCTCGAAGAAGCCGACATCGATATCACTGCGTTCATGAACTTGATGATCGTGCTGGTGCCGGTGCTGCTGATGAGCATGGTGTTCAATCACATTGCCATCCTGGAACTGAACCTGCCGGACCTGACTGGTGCGCAGACCGCCAGCGCGGAGAAAAACCGCCAGTTGGAAGTGGTGCTACGGGAGTCCGCTATTGAGGTCTACTACCCCAGCGGTCGCCTGGTGAAGACCATCGACAACATCAAGGGTGAGGAACCTGAAAACAGTCGTCACGACTTCAAGACCCTCTCCACCGTGTTGCAGGAAATCAAACGCAAACTGGCGGCCAGCAACGTCGACAAGCGTGACGCATTACTGTTGTCCGAGGCTGGCGTCAGCTACCAGTCACTGGTGTTCACCATGGACGCCCTGCGTTCGGCGAAGACCGTAGTGGTGGCGGACGAGGTGGACGTTGAGCTGTTCCCGGAAATTTCCCTGGGCGACGCGCCGAAGAAGGGAGGGAAGTCATGATCGACCGGAAACTGACGTCATTCAGCCTTCAGGGCCAGCACAAGCAGTTCATGAAACCGGCAAAGCTGAACCTGGTGTCGCTGATGGACATTTTCACCATCCTGGTTTTCTTCCTGCTACTGAATTCGGGCAGTAACGAAATCCTCAAGGTGAACAAGGACCTCACGCTGCCTGATTCCACCGCCCAGGTGGAGCCCAGGGAAACCACCACGGTGTTGATCACCGGCGAAGACATCCTGGTGGATGGTCGGCCAGTCGCCACCATGGAAGATGTGGTGAACGGAAACGGGCTGATTGCCGGCCTGCAGCAGGAACTGGGTTTCCTGGCTTCCAAGCGCACAGAGTTGACGGAAGAAGAAAAAGTCCTTGGTCGTTCGGTGACCATCCTGGGCGACCAGGAAGTGCCGTACGAGATTCTCAAGCGCGTGATGTTGACCTGCGCCAAGGCCAACTACCGGGATCTCTCCCTGGCCGTTTCACGAGTGGCCGGAGGCGGCGCCTAGTCCGGGAGCATTAAATGACGACATTAACAACGACACCCTACGATTTTGTCCTCCCCTGGGACGCCAGTGCGGAAGAAGACAGCCGGTTCAAGCGCATCCTCAAACGCCTGGGCTTGTTGTTCCTGCTGTTCGCACTGGTGTTTCCATGGCTGCCTTTACCGGAAATTGAGCGGGAAGAGCAGGAGCGCATTCCGCCGGCCCTGGCGAAAGTACTGGTCGAACAGCGCAAGGTTGCGCCGCCGCCTCCACCACCGGAACCGGTGAAGGAGGAGGTCAGCGAACAGCCCAAGCCGAAGACAGAGGCGGCACCGAAACCGGCTCCCAAGAAAGAGGTGCAGGCGGCCCGGAAAAAGGTCTCCACCATGGGCGTTGCGGCTTTCTCCGATGAGTTGTCCTCGCTCCGCAGTTCCGTCGATGTGGCGAAGCTGCAGGCCCGGAACACCAACGTGGCGACAGGCGCCGCCGCCAAGGCAGCTCGTTCTGTCCTGGGAGCAACGTCGGCGACCAGGACCAGTGGTGGTGTGAACAGTTCGGAGATGAACAGCACCGGAACGGGTACCCAGCTTGCAAGTCATTCTTCCAAGTCGGTGGAAAGTCCCATCGGGGGCGGTACTGGCGGCACTGGTGTGGGTGCAGGGTCGGGCAGTGGCGGCGGTTCCCATCGCTCCACTGTGGACGGTGGTCGGGATATGGAATCCATCCGGCGGGTTTTCGAACAGCACAAGGGGGCTATCTATGCTCTGTATAACCGGGCGCTGCGGAGTAATCCGAACGTGAAGGGCAAGTTTGTATTCCACATCGTCATCCAACCCAACGGCAGCATCTCCAGCATCAAGCTGGTGGACAGCCAGCTCGGCGACAAGACGCTGGAGACCAAGTTGCTGGCGCGGATACAGATGATCTCCTTCGGCCCGGAGGACGTGGCCGCTACGCCTGTTAACTACAAGTTTGATTTTATGCCCGGTTGACCAGCATGGGTCACCGCCGGAAAGGCCGGCAGTGCCCCATGCCTGTAGCGGTCCAGGCAATGGAATGTCCATAGCGGCTTAAGTACTGGAATGCCCATAGCGGTCTAGGTGATGGAGAGATAGGTGATGAATACATTGCGCAAGCGAGTTATCGGCCTGGGATTGGCTGGTATTGCGTTCCTGGGGCTCGGCGGATGCTTTGAAGGCGAGCTGAGCGACAATGAGCAGAGCATGATGTCTGACCAGCCTTTTGCCTATGTGGTGCGGGATTACCCGGACATGGGCGAAGCCTCTTCCATTGATGCCAGGCCGCCGTTGGACCCCCGTGACCCGTACGCCTTCAATCCGGGTGCCCGGCTGATGGTTCGTGACCGCATCGCCCTGAGTTCGTCGGAGAAGGATATCCTGACCGGCTACTTCGGTAGCAGCGATTACGACGTCAAGGACGTGGACGTGTCTCCAGACGGAGAGCGCATGGTGTTTGCGGCCCATGGTCCGGCCAACAACACGGCCCACAATACCTGGAATATCTACGAATATACCTTCGCCAGCGGCCGGGTCCGCCGCATCTTCGCGGATGATGATGTGGCCAATGCCGGTCAGGATACCAACCCGGCGTACACCAACGAGGGCCGCATCGTGTTTTCCTCGTCGCGGCAACATGGCCGAGGGGATTGGCGTCTGCTGGACCTGCGCGAGTACCTGGCAGATTTCAACGAACCGGCCTCGTTGCTGCATCTGGTCAGTCGCGATGGTTCCAACCTTGCCCAGATCACCTTTGGTGAGTTCCACGATATCGAGCCGAACACCATGAATGACGGCCATGTAGTGTTCATCCGCTTCGGTCGGCTGTACGAGACCCTGGAGGACTGTACGCTGGAAAATATCGACGACCCCAACTTCAATACCCACCCCCATGGCGGCGGTTACGGTCAGGGTAATGGCAACGGCTTTCCGCCGGGGCTGGAAGAGCCCAAGGAATGGACCGAAGAGGACAAATGTGGCGCGTCGGTGGCCGGTGAGGTTGAAAGCGAGCGGGTGTTCGTGGAAGACGTGCTCAGCATGTACCGCATTACGCCCAGTGGCGGTAACGTACACCGTTACTTCGGTAGCCTCAGTGAGGAGTTTTCCGATGCCTCCTTCATTCATTACATGGACCCGATCCCGCTGGATGACGGCAACCTGATCACCATCATGCGCCACATCTACAACCCCAACTACGGCGGCGATGTGGTCAAGATCAACAGCAAGAACTTTTTTGCGGTGGGGCAGCCGATTGACGAGAGTGTCATCGGTGAAGCCGAGGAATCCATGACCCCCGGCCTGGTCAATTTCTACCCCAACCAGGTATCGCCGTCCGGTTGGTACAGCGCCGTTGCCCCTTATGGGGATGGCAGTGGGAGACTGCTGGCCAGTTGGGCCCAGTGCCTGGTGGAGAATGACAGCATCAGCGCCGTCTGCGAAGGGGCGTCCACGGTGGAGAATCTGGGCGAACCGCAATACGGCATCTGGATGGTGGACCCTGCCAGCAACACCCGGTTACCGGTGGTGCGTGGCCACAAACGCGCGCTCTATACCGACATCGTGATTGCCAGCCGGAATGATCTGGCGCAGCCTTACACCGGCAACCGGAATGACGTGAATCTGGAGGACAATACGGCGGTGTTCCACATACGCAGTGTGTATGACCGGGACGGCACCGACATGGCGGAACTCTGGGATGGGGGTATCGAGACTCGCCGGGATCTCTCCCTGACCCAGCCCGATGACCGCTCCGAACGCTTTATCCGCGTGCTCGGCAAGCGCAGCATTCCGCCGGAGCTGGAGCAGGCGATACTCACCGACGAAACCCTCAACCCCAGCGATGGCTCGCGGCCGCCGCTGGGACTGACTCCAATCCTGGGTTCCGGGGGGCGTGGTCTGTACGATGTGCTGTCTTACGCGATGGTTGAACCCGATGGTTCGGCCATGGTGAAAGTGCCGGCGGAGACCAGCTTCACCTTCGAAGTGGTGAACAAGTACGGCAAACGTGTCGACCTGATTGCCGCTGACCAGTACAACTACAATTACCTGACCCAGCACCCCAATTCGTTGCTGCTGGAGGAGGGGGAGATACTCAAGTGCTACGGCTGCCATGATCCGGAGCTCGACATCCCCCACGCCCGCACCGATGTGGAGCTGGCGTCCGCCAACCCGGGCGCGCCCGGTGATGCCATGCCATTCCCCAACGCCAACCCGACAATCATCGCGCAGAACTGGAAGGACTCCATGGCCGAAGCTCTGGCGGACTCCCTCGGCTACCTGCCCACCACTTGGGCGGACAACCTGAGTTACGAGGATTTCTGGAACAACCCGCCCGATGACTCGCTGGCGTTTGACGTTCCGTACGCGGGCCTGACTACACCGGTCCCGACTGACGATCCGTCCTGTCTCACCAACTGGACCCCGGAGTGCAAGGCCACCATCAACTATCAGGAGCACATCCAGCCTATCTGGAATGCATGCCGGGTTAACCCCAATGACAACAATGCCATCACTTCCTGCCAGAACTGTCACCGCGCGGCTGAGTCCAAGTCCTGCCCGGAAGGTGGCGGCGGCGGTGGCCCAGGCACCGGACTGATGCTTGGAGACGGCCATGCGTCCTGGGACGGGCGGCAGCTGGAATCCTACGTCGAGTTGTTCAAGCCGGACTACTACCTGAAACAGGAAAACGGCGAGTGGGTGGAAGTCTCTGATCCGGATGCCGAGGGCGCATGCCCCAACGGCGTAGAAGGGGATTTGAGTGTCGAGCACGAGCCGGGAACCTGCTTCAGCCGGCGCTTGATGAGTGCCCGTGGGGCTATCGCCAGTGCCCGCTTCTTCAGCCTGTTCGACGATGACACGGACGATGACGAGTACGAGGTGGAAGTGGAAGGCACCGCCGCCATCCGGCAGAGCCACCAGGGCATGTTGAGCAGCGCCGAGCTGCGCCTGATTGTCGAGTGGCTCGATAGTGGCGCACACCTGTTCAACGATCCCGAGAAGTTCGAATTCCCGGAAGAATAAAAAAGGAAACCAGACCGTGACAGTGGCTAGCAACCAGACAGAAACCATCAACCTAGATCGCTGGGTCCTGCCGGATCTGGAGCTTGAGCGACCGGGTTGGGGCGTTCCTCAGCGGGATTCCTGGAAAGCAGACAGCCGGTTCCGCCAGGTCAACACGCGTCGTAAGACCGGTACCGTATTCACGCGTTTTAACCGGCACTTCCTGGCCATCCAGGCTTACCACAAGAAACGGTCGTTGCCGGAGGCGGTCATCGACCTCGCCTTTGTGGAGCCGTCGCCCAGGGAGGTCCGGGATTATAAACCGCGGCTATGGCTGGCCGCCTCCAGTCTGATGACCATCCCGCTGGCGCTGTTCTCGTTGCTGCCAACAGATCCTTGGTGGCTGGTCCCGCCGATGGCAACCGCACTGATGCTGATGGTGATCGCGTTACAACTGCGCAAGCACTATTTTGAGTTTCTTGCGCTCAATAGTGATGTGGTCGTATTCCGGCTGGACGCAGGGCTGCCGGATAAAGTGCGGGCGGACGCCTTTATCGAGGAATTGTCGACCAGTATTGCCAGTGCCCAGCGGGTCTTGCCCACGGGCCGGCAGCGAATCCCCGTCGCCGTTGCGGAAATGCGTCGGTTGTCGGAGGACGGGGTAATCAGCAGGGAGGAATATGAAGCGATCAAGCGGAACTGGTTTCGGAGTTGATTGCCGTTAACCCCATGACCGAGGACAAAAAGCCCCTGACTTCAGGGGCTTTTTCTGGAACACGTCATTAGGCGGTTGGTCTCACTTCCTGACACGATCGATGATATCGGCGTAGAAGTCGTCAAACGCCCTGAATTCCAGGCTGTCCTGGCCGCAACAGCGGATTTCACCGGATTTGATGTCGTACACCCAGCCGTGAATCTGTACTTTGTGGGTCGCCAGCTTGGCGGCCACCGCCGGGTGGGTGCGCAAATGCTGGACCTGCTGCAGCACGTTCTCCTCGATCGCCTCGTTGAGGTACTGGCTGTCGAGGCAGGCGTCGGTAGCAATGTTGTGGCGTTCCCGGACAATTTCCATGGCTGAGCGGCAGTGCCCCAGCCATTCCTTGACGTGAGGCAGCCCTTTCAGTGCCCCGACATCCAGCGCGCCTTTGATGGCGCCGCAGTCGGTATGGCCACAGACAATGATGTGGCGGACCTTGAGCACCGCCACCGCGTATTCGATGGAGGCGGTCATGCCCCCGGTCTCGTTACTGTGGGGCGGGATGATGTTGCCAGCGTTGCGGCAAATGAACAGATCCCCCGGGCTGGATCCCGTCAGCAGGTTGGGATCGATGCGCGAATCCGAGCAGGTAAAAAACAGCACCTCCGGGCTCTGGCCGTCTGCCAGGGCACCGAACAGGTCCTTACGTTCCGGATAGACATTTTCCCGAAAATCCAGCACACCGCGAACGATATGTTCCATATTGAATCCCCCTATCAGCCAATCTCGATCAAGATTTCACCAGGGGTGACGCGGTCACCCTTGGCCACATGAATTGCCTGTACCGTGCCATCGACGCTGGAATTGACCTCGCTTTCCATCTTCATGGCCTCTGTGACCAGTACCGCCTGACCAGCGGTGACCGTATCACCTTCCTTCACCAGCACCTCCACGACATTGCCGGGCATGGTGGTGGTAACATGGCCCGGTTCGCTTGCCCGTTTACGACCGCTGCCGCCCTCGGCGACGTATTCGTTCAGGGATTCGAATACCACCTCTTCGGGCATGCCGTCCAGGGACAGGTACAGCTTGCGCTTGCCGGCGCCGGAAGCACCTACCCCGGTAACCGCCACTTCGTATGTCTCGCCGTGTACATCAATGCGGAACTCAGTGGCGACCGCCGTGCCCATGCGGTCCTTGCCTTTTTGTTCCGCAGGCAGCAATTCTTCCGGTTTCAGGGTGCCGTCCTGACGCTGTTGCAGGAACTCGCGCCCAAGGTCCGGGAACATGGCATAGGTAAGCACATCTTCTTCACACTTCGCCAGACTACCAATGTCTTCTCGTAATTTGTTCAACTCGGGACTAAGCAGATCGGCGGGGCGCCCCTCGTTGACCGACTCATTCCCGATGGCTTTCTTCTGGATGTCAGCATTCACCGCCGCCGGGGGCTGGCCGTAGCCACCTTGCAGATAGCGTTTCACCTCGTTGGTGATGGTCTTGTAGCGCTGACCTGCCAGTACATTGTAGACCGCCTGGGTGCCAACAATCTGCGAAGTGGGTGTGACCAGTGGTGGGAACCCAAGGTCTTCCCGCACCCGTGGGATTTCATCGAACACATCGCGAATGCGGTCCAGGGCGTTCTGTTCCTTGAGCTGGTTGGCCAGGTTGGACATCATACCGCCCGGCACCTGGTTAATCTGCACCGAGACGTCCTCGCGGGTGAACTCGCTCTCGAACTGGTGGTACTTCTTGCGCACATCCCGGAAGTAATCGGCGATCTCGCTCAACAGCACCAGGTCCAGGCCGGTGTCGTATTCGGTGCCTTTCAGCGCTGCTACCTGTGACTCGGTTGCCGGGTGACTGGTGCCAGAGGCAAAGGACGAGATGGCGGTGTCGATGCGGTCGGCTCCGGCCTCAACGGCCTTGAGCTGGCACAGTGGGGCCAGGCCGGAGGTGGCGTGACTGTGCACCACCAGCGGCAGATCCACTTCCGCCTTGATGGCTTTCACCAGATCGTAGGTGGCATAGGGTGTCAGCAGGCCGGCCATGTCCTTGATGGCAATGGAATCCGCGCCCATGGCTTGCATGTCTTTCGCCTGCTGCACGAACAGGGCCGGGGTATGGACCGGGCTGGTGGTGTAGCAGATGGTGCCCTGGGCGTGCTTGCCCGCCTTTTTTACCGCCTTCATGGCGGTTTCGATATTGCGCAGGTCATTCAGGGCGTCGAACACCCGGAACACGTCGATGCCGTTGTCCGCTGCCTTCTGCACAAACGCTTCCACCACATCGTCGGCATAATGGCGGTAGCCCAGCAGGTTCTGTCCCCGCAGCAGCATTTGCAGGCGGGTATTGGGCAGTGCCTCGCGCAGTTGCCGCAGACGTTCCCAGGGGTCTTCCTTGAGGAAACGGACGCAGGCGTCAAAGGTGGCGCCACCCCAGACTTCCAGGGACCAGTAACCCACCTGGTTGAGTTTGTCGCAGATCGGCAGCATGTCTTCGGTGCGCATGCGGGTGGCGATCAGCGACTGGTGCGCGTCACGCAGGATGACATCAGTGACTTCAATTTTCTTCGCGTTGCTCATATCTTGTTCCTCCTGCGGATTACCAGCCGGCATGGGCGGCGATGGTGGCAGCGATGGTCAGCGCAATTTCTGCGGGGTCGCGCTTGGTTGAATAATTCAGCAGTTCCGGGTGGGTCGGCACAAAGCTGGTATCAAAGGTGCCGCTTCGGAAGTCCGGATGGTCCAGAATCTGCTGATAGTAGGCGGCCGTGGTCTTGATGCCGTGCAGGCGCATGTCGTCCAGGGCGCGTTTGCCACGGGCGATCACTTCCTCCCAGGTCAGCGCCCAGACCACCAGCTTCAGGCACATGGAATCGTAATACGGGGGAATCTCGTAGCCGGTGTAGATGGCGGTATCCACCCGCACGCCCGGGCCACCCGGTGCGTAGTAGTGGGTGATGCGACCGAAGCTGGGCAGGAAATCGTTCTTCGGGTCCTCGGCGTTGATCCGGAACTGCAGGGCATAGCCGCGGTACTGGATGTCTTCCTGGCGGTAGCTCAGGGGCAGGCCAGAGGCAATTCGCAGCTGTTCGCGGACGATGTCCACACCGGTGATGGCCTCGGTGATGGTGTGCTCCACCTGCACCCGGGTGTTCATTTCCATGAAGTAGACTTCGTTGCCGGACAGCAAGAATTCCACGGTGCCGGCGTTTTCATAGCCCACCGCTGTGGCCGCCCGCACGGCCAGGCTCCCAATGTAGTCGCGAAGCTCCGGGGTCAGCTGGGGGCTGGGGGCGATTTCGATCAGCTTCTGGTTGCGGCGCTGGATCGAACAATCCCGCTCGAACAGGTGTACGGCGTTCCCCTGGCTGTCCGCGAGCACCTGTACCTCAATGTGGCGAGGGTTGACGATGCACTTTTCCATAAACACTTCAGCGGAGCCAAAGGCCTTGGTGGCCTCGGATATAACCCGGGGGTACTGGGCCTTTAACTCTTGCGGGGTGTCGCAGCGACGGATGCCCCGACCACCGCCACCCGAAGTGGCCTTGACCATCACCGGATAGCCGATTTCGTTGGCCAGTTGTAGGGCCTCCTCGAGACTGTCCAGGTTGCCTTCCGATCCCGGAGTTATGGGAACGCCTGCGGCGCGCATGCTGTCCCGGGCCTGGGTCTTGTCACCCATCTTGTGGATCACCCCGGATTTCGGGCCGATAAAGGTCACCCCTTTCTGTTCACATAGGCGGGCGAATTCCGCGTTCTCGGACAGGAAGCCATAGCCCGGATGGATGGCGTCGCAGCCGGTTTCCACCGCCAGGTTGACGATGCGCGCCGGGTCCAGGTAACCCGCCAGTGGGTCCTCGCCCAGGGAGTAGGCTTCGTCGGCCCGCTTGACGTGCAACCCGTAGCGGTCGGGCTCGGTGTAGATGGCGACCGAGCGAATGCCCATCTCGGCACAGGCCCGCACGATGCGGACTGCGATCTCGCCCCGGTTGGCAATCAGAACTTTCTTCAACATGGGAGATTCCTCATTAAGTCGTCCCGAATGAAGGTCGAAGAAAGAGTAGCGAATAGGTACTAGCAGTAAAAATTGATATTATTTTGCTTATGTATAAGTTAAAACTTATGGATAATTGTAAGGGGCCTAATAGTCATGCCATTGAGCGTCCAAAAGTTGGCCAGCCGCCTGACCTTCCGGCAGCTTCAGGTATTCAAGGCAGTTTACGATCTGCACAGTTACAGCAAGGCGGGCGAGCTGCTGGGCCTGACCCAACCGGCGGTCAGCAGCCAGGTGCGCCACCTGGAGCAGGCCCTGGGCATGCCCCTGTTTGAGTATGTGGGGCGACGGCTGTACTGCACCGCCGCTGGGGAGGAGATGGCGCGCTGCGTCAAAGCGATCTTTGGCGAACTGGTGCGGATCCAGACCAACCTCGCCGCCATGCAGGGCCAGGTCGCCGGGGAACTCAAGCTGGTGGCGGTCAATACCGCCCAATATGTCGTGCCGTACCTGTTAAGGGCTTTCCTGAACCTGAATCCCCAGGTCAGCGTATCGGTGACGGTGGTGAATCGGGCAACGGCCCTGCAGCGATTGAACGACAATCGCGACGACCTGGCCATCATGGGGATGGTGCCCAGCGAGCGACCGCTGGCCTCCCTGCCGTTTCTCGACAACGAACTGGTCCCGGTAGCCCCTCACGGACACCCCTTGCTTGATCAGGGTGCGGTAAGCGCCCAGGAATTCCTCGACAGCGAGCTGCTGGTGAGGGAGGCAGGCTCCGGCAGCCGGCTGGCCCTGGAACTGCACTGCCAGCACCACCGCCTGCGAGTGAGTCCCAGCATGGAGCTTGGCTCTAACGACGCGGTGAAGCACGCCGTCCTGGCCGGGCTGGGAGTCGCGGTGTTGCCCAAACTGAGCATCCTGTCGGAACTGGCCCTCGGAAGCCTGCATATTGTTGATCTGGCGGGCTTTCCCCTTCGCAGGAGTTGGTGTGTGGTCTATCCGCAGGCCAAGCACCCCACGCCGGCTATGCGGGCGTTTATTGATTATATTCAGCAGAATATTTCTCAGTTTGAGAAGCTCTTTGCTCGGAGGAGTCCTTCGGTTTGAAGAGGCAATTCATGTTTGATGTCAGGTTCTTGCGTGCGGCGTCTGAAGGTGGCTGCCGGGCTGCTCCGTTGCACCATAGAGATGCAAATCCACGACTGTGTTTGCTTTATTGGGCATAGTGCCGCAGTGAGACCGGCCGGGAACGCCGGCATATGTGTTTTTCTGACTGGTTAGTCATGGCATAGTCCTTGCTGGAATCCCTATGCAGTGCGGGCCGAGGGCCCGGTTACCCAAATTTTGGTCAAACAAGGCTACGGCGCCTCCATCGAACGCTCGCACGAGCGGTCGACGGGGGCGTTTTTTTTGGAAGGGGATATCGATGCGGTGGACGACTTACCCGGTGTTATTGCTGATGCATCACGTCGGCCTCGGGGGGCTGCTGCTGATTTTCGCAGTACTGGCCGTGCTGGGACTGACTCAGCCGTATTTGCTGCCCTGGTCTGGTAGTGCCCCGTTTCTGATCGCGCTCACCTACCTCGGCGGAGGCACGCTCTGGCATGTGCGCGGCGAAGTCGCGTGCCTGACGGCCCACTGCGCCGAATTGCTTGAGGCAGGTTCTCCCCAACAACCCGCCGCGCGGGTAGGGCCGTTACTGGACCCTCTGGCACAGCGGATGCAAAAACTACTCGGTCAGGCGCGACGCAACCGCCTGGCGCTGCAACAGAGGCTGGACGAGATCTCGCACTCGTCGCAGGAGCTGGAGCAGAGTGCGGTCATGGTGACACGCAGCGCCGAGCGCCAGAGCGACGCCGCCAGCACAGCCTCGGCCGCGGTGGAAGAGTTAAATGTCGGCATCCGCGAAGTTGCTCAACTGGCTGACACCTCGCGCCAGAGCAGCGTCGAAGCGAGCGAGCAGCTCGAACAGAGTCTGGAGCAACTGGGCCAACTGGTAAAACGCGTGAGCGGGATGGCACAACAGGCGATCACCACCAACGAGCTGATGGAACAGCTTAGCGCCACCTCCAATACCATTAACGAGATGTCGAGCGTGATCCAGGACATCGCCGATCATACCAACCTGCTGTCGCTGAACGCCGCTATCGAAGCGGCCCGCGCCGGCGAGAGCGGCCGCGGCTTCTCGGTGGTGGCCGACGAGGTACGCCGTCTGGCGCGCCATAGCCAGGAATCCGCCGCTGGTATAGGCCTCAATATCGGCCAGGTGCAGGCGCATATCGAAGCGGCCACGGAGCAGATGTCGGCGCTTTCCGAGATGGCGGACATCAGCATGAAGAGTTCCGACCAGGTTCGTATCCTGCTCGACCAGGCCCAGACCCGCACCCGGCAACTCACCGAACAGGTGATCCAGGTCGCGGTCAGCACCGAGCAGCAGAGCCAGGCGATCACCGAAATCGCCACCCTGGCGGAACAGGTGTCGCAAGGCAACGCGGACAACCTCAGGGCCGCTGACCAAGCTCGCACCATCGCACATCACCTGGCCCACCTTACGGAGGCTTGAACATGGTTATATTCGAACTAAATACCGGGCACGCTGTTCGCATCGCGCTGGTAGCACTGGCGATTCTGATTGTTTTCTATTTGCTGTATCGGCGCATGAAGCACCAGCAGTGCCGCGCCGTCGAATGCAATATCGAGCAGCTGGCGCTGCTGCGGGAGCTGTTGGCCGACTTCCAGCGCCACCGCGGGCTCAGTAACGGCCTGCTGTCGGGCGACCAAAGCATGCGCGACGAACTCAACACCACCCGCCAGCGTCTGGACAAAAAGGCCGCACAGGCGGAGCGCTTCGTCGGTGACCAGGCCAACACCTGGCGCGCTCTACTCGGGCAGTGGCGCGAGCTGCGCCAGATCGAGGGCTGTGAGCTCGAGATCAACCTGCAGAAACATCACCGCATCATCCGCGAGACCATCTTCCTCATCGAGGATATTGCCACCGAGCTGGATCTCAGTGGCGGGCGCGACGAACTGCGATACCTCGCCTGCATCTGGGACGAAGTGGTGCAAACCGCCGAATGGAGCGGCCAAGCCCGCGCCCTGGGCACCGGCATCGCAGCTGCGCATCAAAGCAGCGCCGTGCAGCGTGTCCGGTTGCGCTTTTTGCACCAGAAGATCCAGGAGCTATCCTCCACCGCCTTCGTCACCCTTAAACAGGGCTTCTCCGGCCACCACGAGTTGCATCAGTGCGAAGATGCCGTGGAGAGTTTTCTTCACTGTATGGAGCAGGAACTGCTGAACAAGGAGTGCCCGGTCATCGAAGCCCAGCATTATTTCAATCAGGCCACCCGTGCCGTCAACGAACTGCTCGCGCTTGTGGATACGGCACTGGGCGACCTGTACCGGGTGCATGGAGGGCGCTGATATGCCTTATCTGCTGCGAGACCTGCTTCCCACCGACGAAACGAACGGTACGTGGGCAGAAGCGCGGTCGATCACCTTTGACTACTGTGGCCGCTCCCTCAGCAGTCATTTTCAGCCGATCTTCAGCGTGGCTCATCGCCGCGCCATCGGCTATGAGGGGCTGATCCGCTCGACTCATAGCGATGGCACGCCGGAATCCCCGGCACAGTTGTTGTCGCTCCCCGCGAATGGGACGGAGTTGTTACGGCTCGATCGCCTCTGTCGCGCCCTGCACGTGGCCAACTTTACGCGCCAGCTTCCCGACAACACTTGGTTGTTCGTCAACTTGAACTCACAATGCCTGATCAGCGAACAGCCCGACATCGGCTTCACCAGGGCTCTGTTGGAAGCCCATGACCTGCCACCGCAACGGCTGGTGATCGAGGTGATCGAAAACGAAGTGCAGGACCCGGCGCTACTCGGCCGCTTTATCGACCATTTCCGTCGGCTGGGCTGCCTGATTGCGATCGACGACTTCGGCGCCGGCCACTCCAACTTCGACCGCATCTGGCAGCTCGAACCCGATATAGTCAAGCTCGATCGGAGCCTGATTCAGCGTGCTGCCGTCGACGCGCGCGTGGAACGGATCCTGGCTCGTATCGTATCCCTACTGCACGAAGCGGGAAGTCTCGTTATTGTTGAAGGGGTCGAAAACGAAAGGGAAGCCCGCGTCGCGATCGGTGCCGATGCCGACATGGTCCAGGGGTTCTATTTCGCCCGCCCCGCCCCCGATATCGGACACCATACCGACAGCTGGGACCGGTTCGACAAACTGATGGGGGCACCGCTGCCTCATCATGGAATATATGCGAGCCGCCTGCGCGAAGGACCCCGTGCGCTTCAGCTTCTGCTCGAATCAGCGGTCTCACAATTTCATAGCCACGGCGACTTCGCCACCAGCAGTGCACCGCTGTTCAGCGATGCGCGCACAGTGCGTGCGTTTTTGCTCGACGACCGGGGCAACCAGATCGGTCCGAGCATCTACGGACCCATTGATCGCCTGCGCCGCACTGAGCGCTTCACCCCACTGGCATGCGGCGAACACGCCAATTGGTCACACAAGGACTACCACTACCGCGCACTGCAACAGCCAGGAAAGATGCACATCAGCGAACCCTACCTGTCGGTGGCTGACGGCAGCATGTGCATTACCGTATCCCAGGCGCTGACTCGGAAAGGGCGCACGACCGTCTACTGCTGCGATCTGGGGTGGTGTGAGCCAGGATATACCGGGAAGGCAGGCTGGAAACAGACTGCGCAGGGCGCTGCACTTATGTAGGCCGGTTCAGGGAAAATGATAGGACTTAAACGAAGAAAGCCCCTGAAATCAGGGGCTTTTCTCGGAGAGTTTGGTGGAGATGGCGGGAATTGAACCTGATTCCGCGCCCCTTTGAAGCAACACAGAAAACCACAATTCTCAGAAAAACAGCGAGTTGCTAAAAACCGCTTCCACACTGAGCCACACAAAAACACAAAGCCGTGGACACTTTGTTGACACCTAGCCGGGGCCGTGACAATGAGCCCAATGGCAAGGTTCTTGTGGTTGAACCCAGGATGCTTGAGCCTGGTGTGGCAGGAATACCCGTTATGGGCTCTTGGATCCCTTCAATTCCAGGTGCTGTGCTGCAGTTTGTGAGCGCTCCGTTGCCCATTGTAGATACTGAGGCAAGGGAAGAGGTGTGGAGAAGTGAAATCCCTGTGCCAAGTCCGCGCCCAGATCGGTCACAATCTTCCGTTGTTCCTCAGTCTCGATACCCTCAACGGTAACCTCAAGTTTTAATGCCCGGGCCATGGAAATCATGGATTTCATGATGGTGCGGGCGTCGGCGCTGGCTTCCAGATTAATGACAAAAGCCCGGTCGATCTTCAACCCTGATAGCGGTAGGTGAGTCAGGTACTGAAACGACGAGTACCCTGTGCCGAAATCGTCCAGACTGACCTTAAAGCCTTGGTCACGCAGATTCTCAACGGCTTCCTTTGCGTGAGTCGGATCCTGAATCAACGCGCCTTCCGTAATTTCTATTTCCAGGGATTCGGGGCTTACGCCATAGGAAGACACTATCCTCCCAAGATCACTAACCAAAGATTGATTCATCAGATTGTTGATAGCGAAATTCAGGCTAATCGACATAAGGTTGTGTGATCTGATGTCTTCGCAAGCTCTCGCAATCACAAATCGGGTCACAGGGTCTATCAGCGTTGTGCTTTCAACCTTTGGCATGAACAATCCGGGCATAACCATTTTGTTTTCATGGTTAAACCAACGTAGCAAGGCTTCTGAACCAATGTGCTGGCCGGTCCGCAAACACATCTTGGGCTGATAGAATAGCTGAAACTCCTGGCTGGCCAGTCCCTTGCGGACTCGCGCTATGAGCTGTACGCGCTCAGCGGTTTTTTGATCGAACATCGGATCATAACGCCGGTAGGGTGCGTTGTGCTCGATTGCCACGGACAAGCCGGTCCTTGCGCGATTTAAAATGACCTCTGCATTCTGATCATTTTCTTTAATAAGGTAACTTCCGGCAATGATCTGAACGCGTAGTGGAATGCCGTTCACAATCGTTTCTTCTTCGCCAACTCCTTTAGCAATCTCGAAAATGGAATCTACTTCCTCCTGAGAGACGCCTGAGAGTATGAGTGCCAGTTCCGATTTGCTGAATCGGTAGATCCGGTGGGGTCTTTCGATATTCTGGCTGATTCTCTTGGCTACGTCTTTGACCACTCGCTCCGCAGTATCAGCTCCCATTGACTGGAGGATTTCCCACAAGTCCTGCATCCGGAGCAGAAGTATCGCTGATGAGGGAGTTTCTTCCTGACGCGTCCTTCGGAGCAATCTCTCAAGGCCCCGCATGAGGGCAGCTTGTGTTCGAAGGCCAGTTTTTTGATCAATTTCAAGTGCCTGTAAATGGCGTTGATTGGCCTTTCGAACGCTTTGGAACAGTCCGGCTGAAAAAGTACCGATAAGCAGGAAAAAGGCGGTTCGTGCCAACCAGTTTTGTGTTGATTGGAACGTGCCGCTTGAGACCTCCAGAGGCATCCATGGGCCGAGAAGAATACCCCCCGTCACCGCACAGAAGATTGCTCCAGGCAATCCAAACCATACGGCTGACAACAGCACGGGCAGTATAATTACATAAGGGTATGCGTAGCTCGTGCCCCCAGTGGAATAGACAATCCAGGTGCCCGCAGCTAGCAAAATGGTAATAACCAAAAACCTATAAATTAATTTCGCAGATTTAGACAGTGTCTTTGGATACCTGAAGATGGGAAGGTAGCTTTCGCTGCTGCTCAATCTATTCATTGGGTGCCCCCTCTTCAGATTGACTTTTAGAAAAAATCTAAATTAATTAATAGCATAGACCAAAAAAGTAAAATCTTTGCGATAATGTTGAATTTCCCAAGGAACGCACCCCAAACTTGCCCCAGTGACTGGTACCCTGCTTGCGTTTCACCCTGGGCCTGCCACTAACTGATGGAAATGAATAGCCAGCTTCCATCACACCTTAAAGGATGGCACTGAGCAGGGCCAAAAAATGTCGCGATTCGGATTGTGCACGTTATCGTGCAAGGCTTAATCGAAAACAGGGTAGGGGGATTAGTTGATCAGTACAGCTAGGGATTATGAAAGCCTTGGGGCGCCTGA
>JAKLLS010000207.1 GCA_022014155.1 Marinobacter sp.
CCCCAGGAAATGAAGCACATCATCACCAAGTGCGAAGAAGCCGGCAACGACAAGGTCATCCTGTGCGAGCGCGGCAGCAGCTTCGGCTACAACAATCTGGTGGTCGATATGCTCGGCTTCGGAATCATGAAGTCGATGAATGTGCCAGTGATGTTTGACGTGACCCATTCACTGCAGATGCCAGGCGGACGAGCCGATTCAGCGGGTGGCCGTCGCGCCCAGGTAACCGACCTGGCGTTGGCTGGCATGTCCCAGGGGCTGGCCGGTTTGTTCCTGGAGGCGCATCCCGACCCTGATAATGCCAAATGCGATGGCCCCTGTGCTTTGCGCCTGAGTCAGCTTGAGCCGTTCCTGGCGCGGGTGAAGGCCGTTGACGACCTTGTAAAAAGTTTTAAGCCTATCGACACCGCCTGACTGAGGCGGTGACTGTTTTTGTATTGCTTGGGGGGAGCGAGCAGGCGGGGTAGGACTTTACGAAACACGCTCAAGCACGTCCATGTGACGCTTGAGCTCCGCCATCCATGGCTCCGCACAGTTCCGTAAAGTCCTACCCCGCCTGCTCTTGATCAAATTATAAGCCATAACCTTCTATACTTTTTGAAAATACGGAGATTTGGACGAATGACCAAAATTGCCAACATCAAAGGCCGTGAAGTACTGGATTCCCGCGGGAACCCCACGGTTGAAGCGGATGTGATTCTTGAAGACGGCACCATTGGCAGTGCCTGTGCGCCCTCCGGTGCGTCCACCGGATCCCGTGAAGCTTTGGAGCTCCGGGACAAGGACGCTAACCGCTATCTGGGTAAAGGTGTACTGAAAGCCGTTGAGGCGGTGAACACCAAAATCCGTGAAGCTCTGATCGGCAAAGATGCAGCCGATCAGCGGGCCCTCGATAACGTGATGCTGGAACTGGATGGCACCGAGAACAAAGCCAATCTGGGCGCCAACGCAATTCTTGCGGTATCTCTGGCTGCTGCCAAGGCAGCTGCGATTTCTCTGGGTAAGCCGCTTTATGAGCACATTGCGGACATCAACGGAACTTCCGGCAAGTACTCCATGCCGGTTCCTATGATGAACATCCTCAACGGTGGCGAGCACGCGGACAACAACGTTGATATCCAGGAGTTCATGGTTCAGCCGGTGGCGGCCAAGAGCTTTGCGGAAGCCCTGCGTATTGGCGCCGAGATCTTCCACAGCCTGAAGAAAGTACTGAAGGCCCAGGGTTTGAACACCGCAGTGGGTGACGAAGGTGGTTTCGCTCCTAACCTGCCGTCCAACGAAGCGGCACTGGCAGTCATTCAGGAAGCGGTTGAGAAAGCCGGTTACAAGCTGGGATCCGATGTGACCCTGGCCCTGGACTGTGCGTCTTCCGAGTTCTATAAGGACGGTCAGTACCAGTTGTCCGGTGAAGGCAAGAGCTTTGACTCCGAAGGCTTTGCCGATTACCTGGCCGGTCTGTGCGAGCGTTACCCGATCGTCTCCATTGAAGATGGTATGGACGAGAGCGACTGGGACGGCTGGAAGGTTCTGACCGACAAGCTGGGCAGCAAGGTGCAGTTGGTGGGTGATGACTTGTTCGTAACCAACACCAAAATCCTGAAGCAGGGTATCGACAAGGGTGTTGGCAATTCCATCCTGATCAAGTTCAACCAGATTGGTAGCCTGAGTGAAACCCTCGACGCCATCAAGATGGCTCAGGACGCAGGCTTCACGGCGGTGATTTCCCACCGTTCCGGTGAAACGGAAGATACCACCATTGCCGACCTGGCGGTCGCGACTTGCGCTGGCCAGATCAAGACCGGCTCCTTGTGCCGCTCGGATCGTGTTGCTAAATACAACCAGCTTCTGCGCATTGAGGAAGCTCTGGATGGTAAGGCACCTTACCGTGGACTGACCGAGATCAAGGGGCAGGGTTGAAGCCCGACGGAGTCATTTTTTACCTGTATTAGCGCTCATTTCAGGTAACAAAATGTTAAGGCCATCGTGTTCCGAATGAAAATTCATTCACGATGGCCTTTCTGCACAACCATTTAGCATAATTTGTTGTTAATCTACTCTAAGGTCTATACTCAACATTCAGTGTTGGTTTTTTGTTCGGCTTTTATTAAACGGAATTAGCAATGAAGTTGCTCTGGTCCATCATGGCGGTGCTGATACTCCTGCTACAGGTTCGCCTGTGGGTTGGGGAGGGTAGTTTCGCGCAGGTCTGGGCTCTGGAGCAGTCCATTTCCGAGCAGCGGGAAGAAAACGCCGAACTGTCCGCCCGCAACGAACGCCTTTACGCCGAAGTCCGGAACCTGCATAACGAGCAGGGTGCAGTGGAAGAACGCGCGAGGATGAACCTGGGGCTGATCCGTGATGATGAAACCTTCTTCCTGGTTGTTGAAAACTGATACAAGCCAATGACGAATCCCCGATTTTGGCTGATCGTGCCGGCCGCCGGCATTGGCCAGCGCATGCAGGCCGAGTGCCCCAAGCAATACCTCAGAATTGATCGTCGTTTCATTCTCGATATTACCCTGTCACGCACCCTCGACTCTGCTCCGTTTGATGGCTGTATGGTTGCCCTGCATCCAGACGACCGCTGGTGGGTGGACACGGAAGCCAGTGGCGATTCCCGGGTTCAAACCTGTCGTGGTGGCTCTGAGAGGGCAGACTCGGTTCTTGCGGCTCTTCGTGCGCTGGCTCCACAGGTTGATGCGGATGATTGGGTACTGGTCCACGATGCTGCCCGCCCGTGCCTCCACCGGGACGATCTGACCCGGTTAATCACCTCCCTGCAGAATCACGATGTCGGCGGCTTGCTGGCTTCTCCCGTTGCCGACACTCTCAAGAAGGGCAATAACGATATCCCCCCGCAAGTCCAGGAGACGGTTGACCGGAGCTCCCTCTGGCGAGCCCTGACACCCCAGATGTTCCGCTATGCCAAACTGCTTAACGCGCTGGAGTTCGCTGCAGAAAATGCCCGGCCTGTGACAGATGAATCCTCTGCCATGGAATTTTCAGGTAACATGCCGGTACTGGTGGAAGGACGTCCGGACAATATCAAGGTCACTGTCCCGGCGGATCTCGCCCTGGCGGGATTTATCCTCAGCCAGTTCTGAATTTGCCAGCACGGTCTCGGGAAAGTCTCTATGCGTATTGGTCAGGGCTTTGATGTCCATGCCTTCTGCGAAGGCAGCTTTGTTACTCTTGGTGGTGTCCGGATTTCTCACAGTCACGGCCTGAAAGCTCATTCTGACGGCGATGTGCTTTTGCACGCGCTGGCGGACGCGCTCCTGGGAGCGGTGGCGCTCGGTGATATCGGGCACCTGTTTCCTGATACCAGTGATGAATGGGCCGGAGCCGACAGCCGGGATTTGCTGCGTCGCGTCATGACCCGGGTTGCCGAGGAAGGATTTTCAGTGGTTAACGTGGACACCACTCTCATCGCCCAGGCGCCCAAGATGGCGCCCCACGTGGAAGCCATGCGATTGAATATTGCCGATGACCTGGGCATCCCTGCCAACCGGGTCAGTGTGAAAGCAACCACCTCCGAAAGACTGGGCTTTACCGGGCGCGGTGAGGGCATTGCCTGTCAGGCGATTTGCCTGCTGGAGTCGGTGACCTCGTGAGTGAAAATACAGCGGATACCGGCAGCTGGACACTGGATTGGCCAACGTCACGGGGGCATCGGGTTGCCCGGGCCGAGTTGAAGAGTATCCCGGAGGATTTCAGGGTTTTTGAAGACCTGGGGTTGCCCGGGTTCCCCGCTGAAGGTTCGTCCGGGGATGATGCCACCGGTGGTGAGCATCTCTGCCTGCTGCTGGAAAAGATCGGTGACAATACCGAGTATGTCGCCCGCCAGCTGGCGCTGTTGTCGGGCTGCCGCCATTTCGATGTGGGCTTTTGCGGCCTGAAAGACCGCCATGCCGTGACCCGACAGTGGTTCAGCATCTACCGCCCGGGTATGGAGCCTGATGACGAAGCCTTCATTGCGCAGGTGGTGGGGCGTTGGCCGGTTATTGCGTGGACCCGCTCTGCCCGTAAACTGCGCCGGGGGGACCACCGGGGCAATCACTTCGAGATAACCCTTCGCCGGGTGACAGGTGCCGCAGAAGACATTGACGAAGCGTTGTCCGAGCTGAGCACGTTGGGAGCCCCGAACTATTTTGGTCCCCAGCGATTCGGCCATGGAGGTGCTAATCTTGATCGCGCCCTGACCATCGACCCGTCAAAACTCAATCGTGGCGGCCGCAAAGGTGGTAAAAAACGTGGGGGAGGCGGTTCGGGCTCTGGCAGTCAGGACAGTAAAAACGTATTGTACTTTTCTGCTGCCCGGTCATGGCTGTTCAATGAAGTGCTTGGTCGCCGGGTCGCGGCCGGCAACTGGCGGCAGGTTCTGGAAGGGGAGCCGGGTTCCGGCCCCGATTCGGAACCGGTTGTGACCGGCCCTTTGTGGGGGGATGGAGGTACCGAAGCGGTGTCGGAACAGGGGGCTTTTGAGCGCGAAGTTGTTGCTGAAAATCCCGGGTTGGAATCGTTATTTTCGGTCACCAGGATGAAGCCGGAGCGCCGTCCCCTGATTGCCATTCCAGGGCAGTTACATTGGCAGTGGTTGGCTGAGGACATTCTTTGGGTCAGTTTCTGGCTGGCGCCAGGGCAATACGCCACCACACTCCTGGCAGATATTTTTGAATTGCATGAAGGGGCAAAAGACCCCGAACAATAAAGTGTCCGGGCGGACAACCTGTGCTTTCAGGTGTGATGACCCGGTGCAAAAAGGCTAGCGGAGAAAATTGTGCGCATACTGTTATCCAATGATGACGGTGTTCATTCACCAGGGCTTCAGGCTCTCTACGATGGGCTGGAAGGCCTCGGAGAG
>JAKLLS010000208.1 GCA_022014155.1 Marinobacter sp.
CTGCTGGACATCATGCCACTGTCACATGAGATTCACGCGTCGGTCACCAAGGCATTGCGGGAGGCCGGTATCGAGATTCCCTTCCCACAGCGCGACCTCCATGTCCGCACTGTACCGGATATCCAGGGGTGGAGCAGGTCCGACCAGTAGTCTCAGTTAACCGTCACCTGCCTGGGATTATTCCAGGATGATCAGGTGGTTGGGCAGCTCGTTCTTCTCACGAGTGGCCGGAATGCTTTCCTTCAGGTGGGCTCCACAGGCCCGGATGCAATCAACAAAGCCGTCCAGGGTCCTGCCCTGTCGTACCTTGCTGGTGAAATCCGTGACAATCCCTTCCCATACCTGATTGTCTATCTGTCCAGAGATACCCTGATCCACCAGGATTTCAACATAATGCTCGGCTTCCGACACGAAAATCAGCATGCCCGTGCCGCCGGCTGTATGATGCAGGTTCTGCTCCAGAAACTGGCGCCGGGCCATATTGGAAGCGCGCCAAAACCGCACTGGCTTGGGGACCAACCAGTGGCCAGCCCCCGAAAACCGGAATAGCAGGCATAACACAATAAATGTGCTCCACTGGGCCATCAATAGCCCGTTTACACCGAACCAGCCGGTGAAATAACTGACGACGCCGGGTAGCAACAACGCCAGGATACCCGCCCACAGCAACGGGATATAGGTATAGTCATCGGAACTGGCTGCCAGTACCGTCACCAACTCGGCGTCGGTCTCCTGCTCCACCTCGGCTATGGCCGTGGCTACCTGTTTCTGTTCGCTTTCACTCAATAGTGTCATGGTTATATCAATCTCGTTGAATCATGGAGTGGTTTTACCAGCCGCCGGAGGCACCACCGCCTCCAAAACCGCCACCGCCACCACTGAATCCACCGCCACCAAAGCCTCCGCCGCCACGGCCGCCCATCATGGAACCGGCAACGAGGCCACCCAGGAGCGCGCCGCGACCACGACGACCGCCCATGCCACCAAAGAACGACAGGGCCACAATAATGAAGAACAGGATACCCAGCGCAGGATGGGGGCGATCATCCTGACTCACCGTCCGGGATTGTGGGACCGCCAGCGGCTCACCGCCGAGTACCTGAATCATGGCTTCGGCTCCATTGGCAATACCCGTGGGGAAATCCCCGGCACGGAAGGCCGGAGTGATGATCTGGTTGATGATGGTGGCGGAGGTGGCATCCGTCAGACGTCCCTCAAGGCCATAACCCACCTCGATACGGATTCGGCGTTCGTCTTCCGCCACGATCAACAAGGCGCCATTGTCCTCACCCTTCTGACCAATCCCCCAATGGCGACCGAGCTGGTAGCCGTAGTCCTCGATCGGATACCCCTGAAGGTTCGGCAGGGTAACCACTACGACCTGCTCGCTGGTGGCCTGTTCGTGGGCTTCCAGCATACGGCCCAGACGCGATTCCACCGGGTCCGGCAACATGTCGGCGTTGTCCACTACCCGCCCCGTCAGTTCGGGAAAATCAGGGGCGGACTGCGCCAGTGCATGGAAAGGCAGCAGTACAGCCAGCATGGCGAAGACGAGCATCCGGAAACAGCGCATAGTCATCAGAACTCCACCTGCGGCGCTTCCTCTGCATCGGGCGTCGTGGCTTCAAAGTTGGCGCGCAGTTCCATATCGCTATACAGGAAACTGTGCCAGAGCCTGCCAGGAAAGGTGCGGATCTCGGTGTTGTATCGTTCCACGGCCTGGATAAAATCCCGCCGCGCTACGGCGATGCGATTTTCCGTGCCCTCAAGCTGGGATTGCAATGCCAGGAAATTCTGGCTGGATTTCAGGTCTGGGTACCGCTCCGACACCGCCATCAGCCTGCTCAGGGCACTGCTCAACTCGCCCTGTGCCTGTTGAAATTGCTGCAACCTCTTCGGATCGTTGAGGATGCTCTCGTCCACCTGAATCGAGGTCGCCCGCGAGCGGGCTTCAATAACCGCGGTCAGTGTCTCCCGCTCCTGGGTTGCAAACCCCTTCACTGTTTCCACAAGGTTGGGGACCAGGTCGGCACGACGCTGGTACTGGTTTTCAACCTGGGACCAGGCGGCTTTTACCTGCTCGTCGTAGGTGGGAATGTTGTTGATACCGCACCCCGTCAGCATAAGTGCCAGCAGGGCAAGAACTGTAAGCCGCAGACCATTGCGGTACTGCGTGATGGCAGGACTGTTCACCATGATGTATCCGTTCCTTGAGCGTCTGTGAATCCAGGATGAGTAACGACAGGACGTTAACACAATTGCCTCTGATATGGGGTCGACACCTTCAAATACAAGGCGTACCATGACCAATACTGTATATATGAACAGTATCAGAGGTTGACCATGAAAACCCGCGGCACCGCACTGAACCCTCACAACCGGTTCCAGCCCATTGCCACTGATCGGCAGGCAGACAGCGACTGGTACCAGGATCCGGACGACGAACTGAACCCGGACTCCCTGGCCACCGAGGTGACCGATGATCAGGTGCGGACCATTATCAGCCGCAACCAGTCCCCTGACCTGCCGTTTGATCAGTCCATCAACCCATATCGCGGGTGTGAGCACGCGTGTATTTACTGCTTCGCCAGGCCCACTCATGCCTACTGGGACCTGTCCCCGGGGCTGGACTTTGAGACTCGGCTGATCGCCAAACCGAACGCCGCCCGACTGCTCCGCAGGGAACTCGACAAACCAGGCTACCAAGTCTCAACCATTGCCCTGGGTGTGAATACCGACGCCTACCAACCTATCGAAAAACAGCGGCGGATCACCCGGGAAATTCTCGAAGTTCTGGCTGAATACCGCCATCCCGTGTCGATTATTACTAAGGGTGCACTGATCCTTCGCGACCTGGATTTGCTGTCTGAGCTTGCCGCCCAGGGACTCTGCTCGGTCCGAGTCAGTCTCACCACGCTGGACAACAGTCTGAAACGTACCATGGAACCCCGCACTGCTGCTCCCGCCACGCGGCTGAAGATCATCCGCGAGCTATCGGCCGCTGGCGTGCCAACAGGCATTCTGGCTGCGCCAATCATCCCGTTTATCAACGATCACGAACTGGAAGCCATACTGGAGGCAGCCTCCGGGGCCGGCGCCCAACGGGCTAGCTGGATCATGCTGAGGTTACCGCTGGAGCTGGATGAACTGTTCCGCGACTGGTTGCAGAGGCATTTCCCACAACGCGCGGATCACGTTATGAACCGTATTCGTGATTTACGCGGTGGCAAGAGTTACGACGCCCGTTACGGAAAGCGCATGACAGGCACCGGTCCATACGCTGAGTTGATCCGCCAGCGCTTCAACAAAAAGATACGAAGCCTGAGCATGAATCAATACGAGACTGCCCCTCTGCGGACCGACCTGTTCCGCCGCCCGGGCGGGGAACAAATGAACCTCATCTGAGGTTGGCTGTCATTCCGATTATCCCGAACTAAAGAGCTCTCTGGTAGCAGGCTAAGGGAACGCCATGAACCCCATACTAATGCTGTGCTTTGCAATCGCCCTGACTGGTTGTCAGTCACTGCCATCAAGCGATGAAGGCAAGGCCAAAGGTGTGGTGTTCCTCAAACGCGAGCATTGCCTGACCGATTACATTGAAGATCTGAAACGTGTGCATTTTGGTCCCTGCCTGACGGTTGCCTCCGTTAACGGTAAGCCACCAGCAACGCGGCCCGACGGGTTTATCGAATTGCCGGTCAATGCATGGACTTCGCTGGGCGTCTACTGCATTTACCGCAGTCAGGACAACACGGTGAAGGAAAACAGCAGCATTTATACTACGGTCGTTTTACCGGATGATCAGTTTACGCAGGCAGGTAAACGCTGGTACCTCCATGCCCACACGGATGTCCTGCATGCAAAGGGCTGCAAGCCGACCTTGTCGAGGTCATTACAAGGGCGAATGTAACACCCTCCCGGTTACAGCAGGACGCTGACCATACCCAGGGTACTCACCACCAGCAATACCGTCCCCAGGACCCGGAAAAATATCGGTGTCTCGGCCCGCAGCATCCGGTCATGGACCTTCAGCCCGATGACGTGGCCAACAGCTGCAGCTGGCAATAACCAGAGGTGGTGAATCAATTGCAAGTCCACACCGGCATAGACAAACGCCGCCATTTTGATCGTCACCAGAATGAACCACAGAGCAAACAGAGTGTCCCTCAGCTTTTCTTTCGGCAGATGCTGGGCAGCAACGGCAATAATCAAAGGCGCACCGATCAGCGAGGTTCCGCTGATATACCCACCTGCCATCAGGAAGATCGTATCCACAGTCCGACTGCCACTGCGGAAGGGCTTGTTGAGAATGTAGGACACCGAATACAGCGCAACAATGGTAAAGATGATAGCACTAAGGATATGAGCCGGCATGGTAATCAGCCCCACCACGCCGATTAGCTTGGGTACGATCATGATCCCCAGTATTTTCCACAGATAACGCCAGTCCACCGTGCCCTCTGCAGCCACACCGTTATCGCTGCCGCGCTTTTCCCTGCCCGCCTTGCGGTTGTTCATCCAGATGGTCAGAGAAGAAAAGAACAGCAGGTGAACCGAGATGATTGGCAGGAACACCAGCGGCTCGTCCAGCACCAGCAACAGAAAGGGCAATGACAATACCGCACCGCCAAATCCCAGCCCGGAGCGGACAAAGCCGCTCCAGACAAAGATCAGGGCGATGAGGGCGTATTGGTAGAGTGCAAGATCAGACATGGATTCCTGACATACGACAGTCTAGACGATGATTGTGGCGGGGTACCTTACCACGGAGTAACCCGTATTACCCTCCCGTCCGGACTGTCTGTGAGCAGGAACACCGCGCCATCCGGACC
>JAKLLS010000066.1 GCA_022014155.1 Marinobacter sp.
CACTGGTCATCAGTTTGGCCAGGTCTTCCTGATTGGCCATAATCAGCTCGTACCATGCCCGCAGGCGGGCGCTGCGCTCCTTGGCGGTCAGTGCGGACCAGGCTGGCAGTGCCTGGTCCGCGGCATCGATCGCGGCCGTGGTTTCCGCCACTCCCAGGTTCGGCACGTCGGCGATTTTCTCCAGGGTGCTTGGGTTGGTGACGTCGAAGCGGTCGCCCGCCTCAGCGTCACACCACTGGCCGTTGATAAAGGCATGCTGCTGAAACAGTGCGGTGTTGTTGATTGTCAGGCTCATGGCGGTCCCCCGTTGTGTTTCCATTGCTGTGTCATTGCCGGAATGGGCTATTGGTTAGCAATCATAGGGCGACTACTATAGTGTGATAAATGTTCATCTTTATTTGTAAACGTTGATTGGGGTAAAACAATTGAAGAAGACGTTGAGCGTCAAGCTGGGGCAGGTGGCGGACTATGAGATCCGCCTGTTGCGGGTGTTCAAGGCGGTGGTGGAGTGCGGCGGCTTTGCGGCGGCTGAGACCGAGCTCAATATCGGTCGTTCAACGATCAGCATTCATATCGCCAACCTTGAGCAACGACTGAACCTGAAGCTCTGCCGGCGCGGGCGCGCCGGTTTTGCCCTGACCGAAGAGGGCATTGAGGTCTACGAGCTGATGAAGGAGCTGTTTTCGTCACTCGAAACCTTTCGTGCCGGCATCGATGCCCTGCACGTCGCGTTGACCGGTGAGTTGAAGATTATCGCCAGCGACACCGTCTGTCTCGATACTGAGGCCAAACTTGCCGAGGCGATCGCGAAATTTTCGCAGGAGGCTCCGGAGGTCAACGTGCTGCTGGATGTCCGGGCGTTGACGGAAATCGAACGGATGATACTCAACGACGAAGCCGATATCGGCTTTGTCCCCTTTCACCGTCAGTTTGAGGGCATGGATTACAGCCCGCTCTACTATGACCGGTGCCATCTGTACTGCAGTCACAACCACCCGCTGTTTGACGCGGTCGAGGACGCATCATTCGAGCAACAGGTACTGGCTTCCAAGGTGGTCCATGCCGGCGTACAGACCAGTGCGGAGGTGGGGGAGCAACTGGCGGACATGAACAAGTCGGCCATCGCGTATTTTTACGAAGCCCGCCTGGCAATGATCCTGTCTGGCGCTTATATCGGCTTTATGCCGGACAAATACGTGCAGCCCTACGTGGATTCCGGCCAGTTACGTCAGCTCCTGTCCGATCAGAAGGGCTACGAGCTGGGGCTGGCCGCGGTTACCCGCAGCCACCGCAAGAGCAGTCGCGCCCGCGAACTCTTCATCGAGATCCTGCGCGAACTGCATGGTTGAGTGATTACCCTTTATCAGATCAGAGGCTGATCCAGACACTCTTGATGTCGGTGTACTTTTCCAGCGAGTGCAGCGACTTATCCCTACCGTTACCCGAGGCCTTGACGCCGCCGAACGGCATCGTGCTGTCGCCTTCGCCCCAGCCGTTGACCCAGACCATACCGCTCTTGATCTTGCGGCTGACCCGATGGGCGCGTGAAAGGTTGTCGGTCCAGATCGAGGCAGCGAGGCCGTACGGCGTGTCATTGGCGAGTCGGATCGCTTCGTCCTCCTGTTCAAACCCGGACACCGCCAGTACCGGGCCGAAGATCTCCTCGCGCACGAACGTCATCTGGTTATGGGCGTCGACGATGATGGTCGGCCTGGCGTAGAAGCCCTTGCCGTCGACATACTCGGGCAGGCCGCCGCAGAGTACCCGGCCACCTTCATCAATAGCGGATTGGATGTAGCGGCTGACGGTGTCGAGTTGCGCTTTGTCCACCAGCGGTCCCATGCGGGTATCCGGGTCAAGCGGATCACCAACCTGGTAGGCCGCAGTGGCTTCGAGCAGGGCGTCAAGGAAGCGTGCCTTGATACCGTTTTGCAGGTACAGGCGTGAGCAGGCGATACAGACTTCCCCCTGGTTCGAGAAAATGGCCGCAGCGGCGGCTTCTGCCGCAGACTTGATGTCCTGACAGTCGTCGAAAACCACCATCGGCGACTTGCCCCCGGCCTCGATCCAGACGCGTTTCATATTGGACTGGCCGGCATACTCCATCAGCATGCCGCCGACGCGGGTTGAACCGGTGAACGCCAGTACGCTGACGTCGTGGTGCATTGCCAGTGCTTTTCCTGCCGTGTGGCCATATCCGGTCACCACGTTGAATACGCCATCAGGGAGGCCGGCTTCGGTGGCCAGCTCTGCCAGGCGCAGGATGCTGAGCGAGCTCTTCTCGGACGGCTTGAGCACCAGGGAGTTACCGGCGATGAGCGCCGGCGCGAGCTTCCACACGGCCATCAGCAGGGGGAAGTTCCACGGTGTAATGGCGCCGACGACTCCAACGGGCTCGTGGCTGATCAGCCCCAGTGTTTCTTTGCCCGTCGGAGCGATTTCACCATAGACCTTGTCGACACATTCAGCGGTCCAGCGAAGGCAGTCAATCGCTTCTGCCAGGTCGACGTTGACCATTTCGTGGATCGACTTGCCCATGTCCAGACTGTCCAGCAGAGCCAGTTCGTTGCCGTGTTGCTCGACCAGGTCGGCGAGCCGAAGCATGACCTGCTTGCGTTGGGCCGGTGCGGCCTCGGACCAGCTGCCGGCCTGGTAGGCGGCCAGCGCAGATTGGACGGCACGGTCGATATCGGCACGGTCGCCGCTGGCAACCTCAACCAGGCATTGTTCCGTGGCCGGGTTGACCGAAGGGAAACGTTCGCCGCTCTCGGCGGGCCGGAAGCGGCCGTCGATATAGCAATCACCGTGGAGCCGGGCTCGCTGGCTCAGCTGCTGCCAATCTTTTCGTTGTTCCATGTTGTCGCTCTCCGCAAGGAATCTGGTAGCGGTACAGGCTACGCATTGCGCTGTCGGGCGCGCTATACCCTCAAGAGGGTAGGGGGCCGGTTTGCCGGCCACCCCCCTAAACAGGGTATGTGGGGAATCAAGATAGCCATGCTACTGATTAAAAGCGTTCCCCATCTGTGAGGGAATCGCACAACCCGACAGGAGAGAATTATGCCTATAACAAAAAACCGACTCGGCGCCGCCCTGGCGCTTTCTGTCAGTGTCACATCCGGTGCGGCTTTGGCCGACGAGAGCAAGGTCCTGAATATCTACAACTGGTCGGATTATATTGCGCCAGAGGCGATTGAAGCGTTCTCCGAAAAGACCGGCATCGAGGTCAACTACGACGTCTACGATTCCAACGAGGTGCTTGAGGCCAAGCTGATGTCTGGCGGAACAGGCTATGACCTGGTGGTGCCGGCCGGCGCGTTCCTGGAGCGGCACGTCCAGGCCGATATCTATCTGGAAGTTGACCAGTCCCGGCTCTCCAACTACGACAATCTGGATCAGGTGATGTTGGAAAAGGTGGCCCGTTACGACGCGGGTAACGAGCATAGCGTGCCTTACGCCTGGGGAACGATCGGTCTTGGTTACAATGTCGATCAGGTCAGAGAGCGTCTGGGCGATACCCCTGTCGACAGCCTCGATCTGGTGTTCAATCCGGATGTCGCGGCCAAACTGGCTGATTGTGGCATCGCCATGCTGGATTCCCCTGCCGAAGTAGTCTCCATGGCGCTGAACTACCTGGGGCTTGATCCAAACAGCGAGAAAAAAGGCGACCTGAAAAAAGCCGAGGCGATGCTTCAGAGCGTGCGCCCCCACATTAAATACTTCAGTTCCAGCAAGTACATCTCCGACCTGGCCAACGGCGAAATCTGTCTTGCCGTGGGCTACAACGGTGACGTGCTGCAGGCACAAGGGCGTGCTGAAGAAGCGGGTCAGGGCGTGAATGTGGGTTACTCCATTCCCTCCGAAGGAACCCTGGTCTGGTTCGACGTAATGGCCATCCCTGCCGATGCCCCGCACCCGGATGCTGCGCATAAGTTCATCGATTTTGTGCTGCAAGGCGACACGGCGGCTGGTATCTCCAACTACGTCTACTACGCGGTACCCAATGTCGCCGCTATGCCACTGCTGGATGAAGAGGTCAGCAGCAACCCGGGCATTTACCCATCGGAAGACGTCAAGGCCAAGCTGTTTACCCAGAATGCGCATACACCGAAGTTCGACCGTATCCTGAACCGCTCCTGGTCCAATACCAAAACCGGACGGTGAACACCGTCATTCCGGCGGCGAGCCTGTGCGCAAGCCGCTGGTTTCGTCACCAGCGGAATAACTTCCAGGGGAAAGAGCATGAGTTTATATACGGCAATTGAACCGGAGCAGGCGGAAGCTTGCGCTGACGGTGGCGCTTCGGTGCCACTGTGGCGCCAGGAAGGTGCCGAGCCTTTTGTGAAAATCGAAAACGTCACCAAAAAGTTTGGCGATTTTACGGCGGTCGACAACGTCTCGTTGAACATCTACAAAAACGAGCTTTTCTGCCTGCTGGGCGGCTCCGGTTCAGGCAAGAGTACGCTGCTCCGGATGCTGGCCGGATTCGAGACGGCCACCAGCGGACGCATCCTGATCGATGGTGTCGATACTTCGGGCATTCAGCCCTGGAAACGGCCGGTCAACATGATGTTTCAGTCCTATGCCCTGTTTCCGCATCTGACCGTCACCGAAAACGTCGCGTTCGGTTTACGTCGCGAGGGTGTCAGCCGCTCAGAAACCAAACAGCGCGTGGCGCAGATGCTGGATATGGTGCAGATGGGGCACCTGGGTAAGCGCAAGCCGAACCAGTTGTCGGGTGGGCAGCGCCAGCGGATTGCGTTGGCACGGTCGCTGATCAAGCGGCCCAAACTGCTGCTGCTGGATGAACCGCTGGGCGCACTGGATAAAAAACTGCGTGAAGAGACCCAGTTCGAGCTGATCAACCTCCAATATGAGTTGGGTGTGACGTTTGTGGTGGTGACCCATGACCAGGAAGAGGCGATGACCCTGGCTACCCGGATCGGGGTGATGAATCAGGGCCAGATCGTTCAGACCGCTGAACCCCATGAAGTCTACGAATATCCGAACAGTCGTTTTGTGGCCGAGTTTGTCGGTTCGGTGAATCTGTTCGAGGGCAAGGTTGTCGAAAAGGCGCCGGGCTCTGTCCGGATCGATTCACGGGACGCCGGCACCACGCTTTCCAACAACCACGGTATCGATTGTGCCGCTAACCAGGTGGTCAATGTTGCGGTACGCCCGGAGAAAATCAGCATCAGCCACGAGGACCCTGAACAGCGCGACAACTGTGTACGCGGCAAGATCGAAGATGTCGCCTATATGGGCAGCCTGTCGTTATTTCGGGTCAGGCTCGATAACGGTTTTGAAGTGAGAGTGACCAAGCCCAATCTGATGCGCGCCGCAGCCGAGAGATTCACCTGGGATGATCTCGTTTACTTGTCCTGGGACGAAGACAGCAGCGTGGTGTTGACGTCATGAGTATTATTGCTGAATCAGTCCGGCTCACAGGGCCTACGCTGAGGGCTCTGATTCTGGAGCGCCTCGGGCAGATCAAGTGTGGCCGTTATGCGGTCATTTCGATTCCGGGTCTGTGGCTGGCGGTGTTTTTCTTTATCCCGTTTCTGGTGGTGTTCAAAATCTCGCTTGCCGAGACGGCGATCGCGATTCCGCCCTACACGTCGCTGTTCGAATTCGATCTGGAAGAGGCGTTGCTGGAGATCAGCATCAATCTCGGCAATTACCGCTACCTGTTCGAGGATGATTTCTACCTGGCGGCCTACCTCAATTCGGCCAAGATTGCCGCCATTTCCACCTTCTTCACTCTGCTGATCGGCTTTCCCATGGCCTATCTGATTGCCCGCAGCCACGGCACAACCCGGACGTTGCTGCTGTCACTGGTGATTCTGCCGTTCTGGACGTCGTTTCTGCTCCGGGTTTACGCCTGGATGGGGATCTTGCAGAAGAACGGCATCGTCAATGACTTCCTGATGAGCATCGGCCTGATCGACACCCCCCTGACGATATTGCAGACCGATATCGCGGTTTACATCGGCATCGTTTACACGTATCTGCCGTTTATGGTGTTGCCGCTCTATACGGCGCTCGAAAAGCTCGACGGGGCCCTGCTTGAGGCCGCTCAAGATCTGGGCTGCAAACCCGCGCAAACCTTCTTCCTTATCACCCTGCCGCTGTCCTTGCCCGGTGTCGTTGCCGGCTGCTTGCTGGTGTTTATTCCGGCGGTGGGCGAGTTCGTTATTCCGGCTCTGCTGGGCGGCTCCGATACGCTGATGATCGGTCGGGTATTGTGGGACGAGTTTTTCCTCAGTCGGGACTGGCCGATGGCTTCGGCCGTAGCGACGGTGATGCTGATCGTGCTGGTGCTGCCGATCATGCTGATCCGTAACAACGCCGAAAAACAGGGGGAGGCTGCCTGATGAAACGTCGTTCAACCTTCCTGAATGTGTCGGCCGGCATGGGCTTTGTGTTCCTGTACGCGCCGATCATTGCCCTGATCATCTACAGCTTCAATAAGTCCAAGCTGGTGACCGTATGGGGTGGCTGGTCATTGAAGTGGTATGCCGAGCTGTTTAAAAACGACCAGATTATTGACGCCGCGTTGGTGAGCGTGAAGATCGCGGTCATCAGCGCCACGTTGGCGGTCGTGTTGGGTACGCTTGCCGGTTTCGTGCTGACCCGGTTCGGCCGCTTCCGCGGCAAGATGATTCTGTCGGGCTGGACGACCGCGCCGCTGGTTATGCCAGAAGTGATCACCGGGCTGTCCCTGTTGCTGCTGTTTGTGGCCATGGAGGGGATGTTCGGTTGGCCCTCCGGGCGCGGTACCGGCACCGTGATCATCGCCCATACCACCTTCTGCCTGGCCTATGTGGCCGTGATTGTGCAGTCGCGTCTGGTATCACTGGACGAGACCCTGGAAGAAGCGGCCATGGACCTGGGTGCCAGGCCTGCATCGCTGTTCTTCCTGGTGACCCTGCCGTTGATCGCGCCGGCGCTTGTCTCGGGCTGGTTGCTCTCCTTCACCCTGTCACTGGATGACCTGGTCATCGCCAGCTTTGTCTCCGGCCCGGGCGATAGCACGCTACCGATGGTGATCTTCTCGAAGGTCCGCCTGGGCGTCAGTCCTGAGGTGAACGCCCTGGCCACGTTGATGATTCTGACCGTGGCAGTCGGGGTGATTGCCGCAGTTTTCCAGATGCGTCGCCAGCACCGTAGCAAAGAAATCCAGGAATAACCCTGCTCCTAATCCTAACCCCGGGGGCAAAGCCCCCGGTTTCACTCCCCCCAACCCTAAAAACAACACCTAGGAGAATCCTATGAAATCCTTGTGGATGGCACCGGCGTGCCTGTTACTTTCCTCTGCCGTCACGGCAGCCGAGCTCTCAAGTACTGTCAGCTTCACTAATGACTACCGTTTTCGTGGTATCTCGCAAACGGCCGGTGATCCAGCGGTGCAGGGCAGTATCGATGTGGTCTTGGAAAATGGTCTCTATGCCGGCATCTGGGGTAGCAACGTCGATTTTGGTGACGACGCCAACCTGGAAATCGACTGGTATGCCGGCTACTGGGCCGAAATCAATGACAACATGAGTTGGGATGCGACCCTGTATTACTACACCTACCCGGGGTACGATGCGGCCGACGCAGACTACGCAGAAGTAGATTTCAACTTTTACTACGGCGACCTGAAACTGGAGTACGCCTTCGCCAACGACTATGTCAATCTGAGTGAGGAGGCACACTACGTCGCGCTGGACTACAGCTACGCGGTGACCGAACAGGTGTCCCTGGACCTGCACGCCGGTCATAGCTTTGGCGATTACTGGGACGAGATTGATATCGGTGACTACAGCGATTTCTCAGTTGGTGCCTCCACCGCCCTCGCTGGTCTCGACCTGTCACTCGCCTATCTGTTTAACGACCTGGACAGCGATCAGGAGATTGATACTGGCGTGTTCCGTAACGACCAAACGGTTCTGTTGACGGTTTCCAGAAGTTTCTAAGCGCTGACGGGCAGCACAGCTGCCTGTTCCGGCCGGCCTGGTGGTTCTGTTTCTCATTGCAGAACCACCAGGCCGGCCTTTTTATTGCTCGCCTTATTTCACTGGAACAATGGGTCACGGAGACAAAAAAAAACCGGGCTGAGGGCCCGGCTGTTGGTGGTAGTCGGATTGCGTGTCAGCCCAATTCCTTTTGCGTGATCGGGAACCCCATCTTCTCGACCAGCCGAATCCACAAATGGCGCCAGCCGCCTTTGGCATCAACCGTGTCCAGTGCGTACATGGTAATCTTCGCGCCGATCCAGCGGAACGGCTCGGGAGGGATGTAGCCCGGCAGCGTGCTGGCAAAGCCCAGCTTGCTCTCGGGCGTGTTCTTCCCATCCAGTATATCCAGTCCGACCCGTGAGCCGAACCGGGTAGCGGTAACGCCGAAACCGGAGTAGCCACCGGCGTAGATCATGTCGCCGTTGTGGTAACGCTGGAAGTGCACCGCCATCCGTGTGGTCAGGCCGATGGGACCACTCCAGGCATGGCTGAAATTGATGCCGCGCAGGCCCGGGAAGGTCTTGTAGAAGTTTTCGACCAATGGGACAAAGTTCTCTGCCGTTTTGTCCGCTTTCGGATCGGTATCATTCTCGTAAAAGTACCCCAATCGACCGCCAAACAGGATCCGGTTGTCGGCGGTAAGACGCATGTAGTTAAGCTGGGTACGGGTGTCGTAGATGCCTTGACGGTGCTTCCAGCCGATACTGGCCAACTGCTCATCGGTGAGCGGTTCGGTGACTACGATCCGGTCGCGGATCGCAGCGACCCGTTTGCGGATCTTGCTACCGCTGATGGCAAAGGCGTTGGTGGCGAGCAGCACCTTGTTGGCTCTGATGAGGCCCTCGGGGGTCTCAACCTTTACGCCCGGGTTCAGCGCGCGGGTATCGCACAAAGGGGTGTATTCGTAGATCCTCACGCCGAGTTCTTTCGCCACGCGCTTAAGACCCCAGGCCAGCTTTCCGGGGTGGACCGTCCCGCTGCGGCTTTTGGACCAGAGTCCACCGGAGAACAACGGTGAGTTGACCTCAGACTGAACCTGCTCCTTGTTGAGCAGGTAGGCGTCGTGACCGTAGCGCTTGTAGAGTTTGTATTCCTTTTTGATGTCGGCCAGGCCCTCGTCACCTACAGCGACGGTGAGCTCGCCACCCCATTCGATATCGCAGTCGATGTTGTAGCGTTCGATCGTTCCACGGAAATGGTCAAGGTTTTCTTTGCCCAGACGCTCCAATTCGTCCATGTCGTCTGGAAACAGGCGCTGAGCATTGTCCAGGCCATGCATAACCGAGGTCGACAGAATAGCTGCGGGTCGACCTGATGCTCCGATGGCGACGCATTGAGCTTCAATCAGAACCACATCACGCTCGGGGTTGTTTTCTTTTGCCTGCACGGCGGCCCAGAGCCCAGTGAAGCCAGCGCCGACGATCAGCAGATCGCACTGAGTGCTGCCCTTGAGTGACGGTTCAGGCTTTGGTGCATCGGCGTGATCTAACCAGTAGGGAAAGAACTTTGTTCTCAGTAAAGCCTTTTGGGCATCCGTTAATCCGTTCATGGTCACACTCGTTTGTTGTGTTTCTCAGGAGTCGCGCTGATAGCGCTATGTAACCAGTTTGCTGAACGGTAAGGCGGGATTGAATACCCTCGTTTGGTAGGTACCTGAACAGGGTAGAGCGTGAGGGGGAGAGTGAATGTTGAGTAAAGGTGGCTGCGTTGGGGAACAGAAAAAACGCAGGCAGGGCCTGCGTTTAAAAGGTTTAGCGCTGGCTGTACTGAACGCCGGGTAGCACGCACAGCATCTCGTAGAGCAAGTTGGCGGCCACCACCGAGGTGTTGCGGCTCATATCAAAGGGTGGCGAGACTTCAACCAGGTCGGCGCCGACTATGTCCAGCCCGCGGGCGCCGCGGATGATCTCGATGCCCTGCATCACGGTCAGGCCGCCGACTTCGGCGGTGCCGGTGCCCGGGGCAAATGCAGGGTCAAGCCCGTCGATATCGAAGCTGATATAGACCGGACCGCCGCCGACTTTCTCCCGCACCTCTTCCATCAGCGGGGTCAACGACTTGTGCCAGCATTCCTCGGCGGTGACGACGCGAAACCCCTGATCACGCGACCAGTCGTATTCGTTGGCCGAATAACCGGTGCCGCGGAGACCAATCTGGACGACGCGGTTACCATCGAGCAGTCCCTCTTCCACCGCGCGGCGGAATGGGGTGCCGTGGGCGATGGACTCGCCAAACATATGATCGTTGATGTCGGCGTGCGCGTCGACATGGATCACGCCGATCGGGCCGTGTTTCTTCCTCAGGGCTCGCAGAATCGGCAGTGCTATGGTGTGATCGCCACCCATTGTAAGCGGGGTGACGCCACAGCCTAATACGTCGTCGTAAAACGCTTCGATAATGTCGATGCTTTTTTGCAGGTTGAACGTGTTGATCGGGACATCGCCGATATCAGCGACGGTCAGGCTGTTGAATGGATCGGCGCCGGTGGATACATTAAATGGACGCAGCATGCGGGACTCGTCACGGATCTCGCGGGGAGCCAGGCGGGCGCCGGGGCGATTGGAGGTGCCGATGTCAAAGGGTACGCCGATAAATGCCGCGTCCAGTTCTTCAGTGAGATCGACCGCGGGCAGGCGCATAAAGGTTGCGGGCCCGCCGAAACGGGGCATTTCGTTACCGCTCATCGGGGCATAAAGCGTTTTATCGGACATGGTCGATCTCCTTGCTGGAATAGGTTGCCGGTACTCTGTTCCGCCCGGCTTTTTCTGGTGATGTTGGTTGTCACACTAGAAACATCCTGCTGCACTCACCATACCCTGTTCAGGTGGGTCATTCGGTTGCCCCCCCCCTGAATAGGGTATGTCTCATTGGGTGGGGTGGAGGCGACAATGGCGCCAGAGTAGACAAAAATAATGAAGGTGGTGCCTTATGAGTAAGCCCTTGAGTCATAAAAAAACGTTGACGGCATTGGACGTCACGCTCTACGCCGTCTCTGCAGTTCTGCTGATTGATCAGATCGCGATGACCGCTGCTGTGGGTCCTGCGGCTATCTTCTGGTGGCTGGTCGTCATCGTCCTTTTTCTGATTCCGAATACGTTGGTCACGGCCGAACTGGGCACCTCCTACCCGGAACAGGGCGGCATCTACGCCTGGGTGCGCGATGCCTTCAACACCCGCTGGGCGGCACGGATCACCTGGCAATACTGGATTAATATCGCACTGTGGATGCCGGCGGTTTACATCATGTTCTCTGGCATCTTTGCCGCACTGTTTGTCCCCGACATGAGCCTGTGGGCGCAGATCTGCCTGGGAATCGGTATGTGTGTCCTGACAACCTGGGCCAACTGCATCCGCCTCAGTTACAGCAAGTGGATTCCGAATATCGGCACCCTGACCAAGTTTGCGGTTATCCTGACCCTGGGGGGTACTGGTATTGCGTATGGCCTGGAGCATGGCTTCGTTAACGACATCGGTTTTGGGGCGGCGATGGACGATCTGCAAGCCGGCCTGGTGTACCTGCCAGTCGTGGTTTATGGATGTTTGGGCATGGAGTTGATCAGTGCCGAGAGTGACGAGATCATCAATCCCAAACGCAATATACCCCGTGCCATGTTGGCTGCTGGCCTCTGCGCGGCAGGTTTCTACATCTTCGGTACGGCGGGTGTGCTCGCAGCGGTTCCGGCCGACGATGTCGACATGGTTGATATACTGGCCGTGACGCTTCAGGAGTTGTTTGGTGGCAGCGAGTTAGGCAGCGCCTTTGCCCTGTTGATCGGTGGCATGGCACTGTTTACATTGTTCTCGACCATGGTGACCTGGACCCTCGGCGGTAACCGTGCGGCGGCGGAAGCGGCCGACGCAAAAGAGATGCCCGAGATCTTCGGCTGGGTGAGCAAGGAGCATAAGAGCCCTGTTGGTGCCGCAATCCTGACCGGTACGATCAGCTCGTTGATTATGGTGATCTATGGCTTTATGGCCAATAATCTTGAAGACCTGTTTTGGACCCTGTTCTCGTTCAGTGCCATCATTTTCCTATTACCCTATATTGCCATGCACCTCGCGTTTTTGAAGCTGCGTATCAGTGATGCCGATCATCCGCGGCCGTTCAAAATTCCGGGTGGTGATGCGATGGGTTACGCGCTTTCCACACTCTGTATCGCCATTCTGGGAATGTCCATCCTGTTGTTCTTCTGGGTTCCTGGCGAACCCTTGGACATGGCGTTCACCCTGCAGGTTGGTGCAGGCGTACTGATCACTCTGGCCATTGGTGAATACCTGGTATACCGCGGCGAGAAACTGCGGGCAGCGGAAACTGATCGGCAACAGGCCAGGGTAGGTATAAAATTGGGCGTGGCCAGCTGATGAACCGCCTCTAAGCCGATTCACTACACGGCCCCATCCGTTAATCCGGTGGGGCTTTTTTGTACCGACAATCGATGCCCGCCGCCCGAGAGCCTAGTCTTCGTCCCGTGGCCGACGTTCCACCACCTTGCGCTTGCCCTTGGCGCAACGGGCGAGGGCTTTCAGGCCATCGCCCTCAAAGGCATCCACCCGGATCACGTCGTACAGTGCCTCAAGTGCCTCAAGCAGTTTGTCACACTCTTCCTCCTTGACAACGCCCTGCTCACAGGCCCAGTCCACCAGTTCTTTGCGTTCGTGGCCCATCAACAGCGCAATACCATCGACTTCGTCCTCGTCCCGGTTGCGAATGGCCTGGTGCAGCCGGTGGCGCATGTCGACAGTTTCGTTGGCCAGGCGGTAAGCGTTCAGTACACGTCCCAGGGGATCTTCCGGATCGGTGTTGATGTAGGCTCCGCGGCTGATGCGTTTACGCACCGGAGTATCCTCCACGATGGTGTTGGCGACCATGGCGCCCAGTTTGTCATCGGGGCCGTTCAGGCCGGTGGCGCCAAGCGGGAAGACCAGTAATCGCAGTGGCCAGCGCAGTGCCGGTACCGGGAAGTTGATGATGGCTTCGCGCATGGAGTCCTGCAGGTCCCGCAGACAGGTTTTCAGGCTCCATTCCACCAACGGTCGCTGGTCGTCCGGGTAGCCTTCCTCATGCCATTGTTTGATCACGGCAGTGGCGTAATACAGGTGCACCAGGCAATCCGCCATACGCCCGGACAGTCGTTGACGGGCTTTCAGACCGCCACCAACAGTTAGCAGGGTGACGTCGGTCATCAGGGCAAAGGCGGCGGAGAAACGCGCCAGCTGACGGTAGCAAGGCTTGATGTCGCCCTGGCGCGGCACCGGCTCCAGCCAGCCGCGGGTCAATCCCAGGACAAGCGCCCGCAGGGCATTGCGGGTGGTGTGGGCGATGTGGCGGTAGAAAATGCCATCAAATTTCTTCGCCGCCTTGTCTTCGTCTTCCATACCGGCGGCTTCAATTTCCTCCACGATGAAGGGGTGACAGCGTATGGAACCCTGGCCGAAGATCATCAGGCTGCGGGTAAGGATATTGGCGCCTTCCACCGTGATACCAATGGGCACGGCCTGGTAGGCTCGTGCCAGGAAGTTGCGGGGTCCGGTAATCACACCGCGCCCGGCCACCACGTCCATGGCGTGATTGATCACTTCGCGCATCAGATCGGTGTTGCGGTATTTTAGTACAGCCGACGGTACGGACGGGCGTACGCCCCGGTCCAGCATGCCTGAGGTGAGCAGCCGTGCCGCGTCCATCATGTAGGTGTAGCCGGCAATGGGTTCCAGCGCCTCCTGAACACCCTCAAACTGGCTGATGGAACGGCCAAACTGTTCCCGCGTCAGGGCGTAGGAACCGGTGGCGAGGCTGGCGACCTTGCCGGCGCCGGTGCCCAGGGCCGGTAGGGAAATGGAGCGACCGATGGACAGGCATTCCAGCAGCATGGTCCAGCCCTTACCGAGCATATCCTGACCGCCGATAACCTGTTCCATGGGAATGAACACATCGGTGCCCCAGGTGGGCCCGTTCATGAACACCGTATTCATCGGCAGGTGGCGGGCGCCGACTTTGACGCCTTCGGTCTCCCGGGGCACCAGGACACAGGTGACACCGATGTCGTCCTGGCCACCCAGCAGTTTTTCGGGGTCATAGACCTTGATGGCCAGGCCAATCAGTGTCGCCACCGGTGCCAGGGTGATGTAGCGCTTGTTCCAGGTAACTTTCAGGCCCAGCACTTCCTTGCCGTCCCATTGCCCTTTGCAGACGATCCCCTTGTCGGGAATGGCGCCGGCGTCGGAACCGGCCACCGGCGAGGTCAGCGCGAAGCAGGGAATTTCCTCGCCGCCGGCGAGCCGGGGCAGGTAGTGTTCTTTCTGGGCATCGGTGCCGTATTCCATCAGCAGTTCGCCGGGGCCCAGTGAATTGGGCACCATTACCGTGACGGCCGCGGACACGCTGCGGGTGGAAATCTTCATCACGATTTCGGAGTGGGCGGTATTGGAGAAGCCCAGGCCCCCGTCTTCTTTCGGAATGATCAGTCCGAAGAAACCTTTCTCGCGGATGAACTTCCACACCTTATCCGGCAAGTCGTAGTTCTCATGAGTGATTTTCCAGTCATCCAGCATGGCGCAGAGTTTTTCCACAGGGCCATCCAGGAAAGCCTGTTCCTCACTGGTGAGGTGAGCGGGTTTGGCGTCCAGCAGCTTTGACCATTCCGGCTGGCCGGAGAACAGCTCGCCGTCCCAGTCCACGGAACCGGATTTGAGCGCCTCGGATTCGGTTTCCGAGAGCTGGGGCAGGCGGTTGCGAACCCAGCCCAGCAGGGGACGGCTCAGCTTGTCGAGGCGGAGATCGCCAGGGAAGACCAGCAGCAGGGCCAGGGCGAGTAAGCCGCCACCGAACAGGATACTGAGCAGGTGCCAACCGTCCTGGAACAAACCGACGATGGTAGCGATGATCATCACTACTGCGGCGGATTGGCCACCAATGCCAAGATAAATCAGGATCAGTGCACTGATCAGAAGGAGCAGAACGCTCATGGGCAGACCTCCGTATCACGAATGAAATCAACCAGATTTGATCTTTACCATCGGTCAAAGACTGGGTAGTTGCAAGCGACAAACACGGATTCTGGCCTGAAGATCATACATAGCCGGCTGCAAACACCAGCCCCAGCACGATGGGCATTACTACCAGACTACCGAGGTTGCTGAGTAGTACCAGTGATGCCACCTTGTGGGGCTCCTGTTGGTATTGCTCTGCCACCATATAGTTGAGGACTGCTGGCGGAAGCGCGGCGAACACCCACAGGGCGGCGATCTGCAGGCCCGGGAGATCCAGAATGGCAATCATTGGCCAGGCGAGGATCAGCCCGGAGGCCGGGCAGGCAATGGCGCCCAGCATGCCCAGTTTCCAGTCACTGAAGTCCACATCCAGCATGCGCACGCCGAGGGTAAACAGCATCAACGGGATGCACACACCGCCCAGCATGTTCAGGGTTTCCAGCAGCCATTCCGGCATGGGCACACCGCCGAAATTAATGGTCAGGCCGGCAATACTGGCAAACACAACGGGCAGACGCAGTCGCCTGATGATGGAGGTGTGCGGGTCCAGCATGTAGAGGCCCACGGTGAAGTGCAGCAGCATCTCCACGATAAACAGCACGATGGCCGCTGGCAGGGCCGCCTCGCCAAAGGCGAATACCAGCACCGGGATGCCCATGTTGCCGGAATTGTTGAACATCATCGGGGGCAGGAAGGTTTTCAGGTCCAGCTTCAGCACCCGCGCGAGGGGGTACAGGATAATGCCGGAGCCCAGCACCACCACTGTGGCTGCCAGGGCCAGGCTGGTGTATTCCTGCAACGGTGCCTGCTGGTCCGCCAGTACCGCGAATACCAACATGGGAACGAAAAGCTCCATGTTCAGGGTATTCAGGCCCTGGATGTCGGGTGTGCGGTAACGGCCATACAGTGCGCCACATCCGGCGATCAGGAAAACCGGCAACATCGTGGACAGGATCTGACCAATCATTCGAAGGCTCCGACGGGGTTCATGGGTCAGCCGATGGACAATAAACCGTTAGGTTCGCAAGTGTTGGCCGTGTTCGGCAAGGAAAACCTGAGAATCTTCGACCAAAGCCCTAAAAGGAGCGGGAGCATGGGCATGCCGGGTTGCGGCTATCAATGTTCCTGCCACAGAATGAGGGCCATCAACCCGTGTACATCACCGATCGGAGCGCCACGTGCCCATAGATTTCGACAAGCCCGTTATCCGCGAACAGACCTGTTCGGTCAAATTCGACGCCCGCCGGGCAGTGTTTGGTACCGAGGACGTGATTCCGTTGTGGGTGGCGGACATGGACTTCCCGGCACCAGAAGCCGTTACCCGGGCGCTGGAAACCCGGGCGCGCCACCCGGTTTACGGCTATACGCTGTTCCCGGATTCCCTGTATCAGTCCATGATTGACTGGTTCCGGGAACGTCATGGCTGGGCTATCGAGCGCGACTGGATACTGATGGCGCCAGGGGTGGTGCCGTCGCTTCACGCGGCATGCCTGGCGTTTGCGGAGCCTGGCGAGGGTGTCATTATCCAGTCGCCGGTGTACCCGCCGTTCTTCAGCTCCATCAAACAGACCGGCCGGACGTTGATCGAGAACCCCCTGGTCTGTGTCGATGGTCGTTACCAGATGAACCTGGAGCACCTGGAGCAGTGCGCCGCCCGCGACGATGCCCGCCTGCTGGTACTCTGTTCTCCCCATAATCCGGTTGGTCGGGTATGGTCCGACGAGGAACTGCGTGCGGTACTGGACATTGCCCGCCGATACGGTCTGGTGGTGCTGTCCGACGAAATTCACTGTGACCTGGTGTATCCGGATAAACCGGTGCATCACGTACTCGCCCGACTGGCGGGTCCTGAGGATGCATTGGTCTCCGCCGTCGCGCCAAGCAAGACTTTCAATATGCCGGGCCTGGGCCTGTCGGCGCTGGTGATTTCCGATGCAGCCCGCCGCCAGGCGATGAAAGCTGTGTTCGATTCCCTGCACATGGGGCAGTGTAACCCCTTCAGTATTGCCGGCTTTGAGGCGGGATACCGACACGGCGGCCCCTGGCTTGATGACCTGATGGCCTACCTACAGCAGAACCGGGACTATGTGGCGGATTACCTGAAGCAACGCCTGCCGGAAATCACGGTGTCGATACCTGAGGGCACGTATTTGCTATGGCTGGACTGCCGCGCACTGGCTATGAGTGATAAGGATTTGAAACAGTTCTTTGTGCGGGATGCGGGGATCGGTATGAATCCGGGCCTCACCTTCGGTGAGTGTGGATCAGGCTTTATGCGGATGAACATTGGCTGCCCCAGGGCAGTGCTGGAGCGGGCTCTGGAGCAGATTGAGGCGGCAGTTGTGCGGCGTTTTCGCTAATGACTGAGCCTCTGTCCTCCCGATAGCGTGTCAGCTTTTTTTACGGTCACAGCCGGAGCCGCGCCCAGGGATGTGTCCAGATCTCTGGTTTTACAGTGAAAGACTGGTTTTGGCATCGCGGATGCTTCTGATTCGGGGCGTTACTCATAAATGGACTATGGGGAGACCCAGGGAGGCAAGTATGCCGCGATATACACTGGTCACGTTGTTGGCCGCCGTATTGTTTTTCCCAACACTGGCGAGTGCGGCGCAGATTTCTGCGAGCTATCAGGTGAATCTCAATTCATCGGATCCAGGGCTGGTTGTGAATTCTTCGGATGTGGCAGATAACCCTTTCACGTTCGATCTGAACGAGGGTGAAAGTGAATACTTCACGCTTTTCAAGATCTGGACCGAGGAAAGTGCGGTCAATGACGATGATCAGTTATCTCAGCCGATTTCCGTAGACTTCAGCTTTACCTCGCCCGAGGTGATGGCCGGTTCCGTGAATGGAGAGACTGTAGGTGTGAATGATGGCCTGCTTGGTCACTACCATGCCGGTGAGCTGACCTGGGATGGTCCTTTGGACATGGTCTTTGGCGCCCTCGGGGATGGGCTTTTGCGGGTGACCCTGTTTGATGCTGTGTTCAATAAGGGGTATCTCTTTGGCCTGCACGATGGTGAGTATTACGGAGCCAAGGTGAAGGCGAAAATCGAGCTGCTCTCCGATGCATCACAGGTCCCTGAGCCGGGCACTCTGGCACTGCTTGGCCTGGGCCTGCTTGGACTGGCCCTGCGTGCCCGTCGCCGCACCAGTTGAGAGGAAAGTATCTTCCAGATGTTCCATTGGAATCCAGGGGAAGGGAGCCCCTGGATTCCGCATTTTCATGTTATTGCCTGGCCGATGTTTTGCGCGTAGCCAGGAACAGTCCCGCCAATATCAACAACCCTCCGGTAATATGGAACAGTCCCAGACGCTCGCCAAGGAAGACACCTGCGAGTACCGAAGCAAATACCGGTGTCAGGTACATAAACATGGCAGCCCGGGCCGGGCCCACCTCGTGGACGCCGTGGTTCCAGAACGCGTAGGCGAGAATGCCGGGGAAAAATGCGAAATACAGCAGGGGCATGACGGTGGCGCGGCCGACCTCAAAACCACCCTTGAAGAACATCAATTCGATCAGGTAGAACGGTAGAATCACCAGTGTGCCAAGGGCTATCTGGGTGGTCAGGAAGGTCAGGGCCGGTAACGGCACGGCCTGCCTTCTGAGCAGCACTGAGAACAGCCCCCAACTGAACACCGCTGCTACCATGATCAGGTCTCCGGGCTGAGCCTGGAGTTGAGTGAGTACGGAAAGCTTTCCGCGGGCGACCACGGTCAGGATGCCCAACACCGCCAGCAGGATACCCAGTATCTGGACCGGACGGGTGCGGTCGCCCAGCAGGAGCCAGGCCAGCAAGGCGATAAAGATGGGAATGGTGGCGTTGATCAGGGCAATGTTGGTGGCACTGGTGGTAATGGCGGCGTAGTACAGCAGGGAATTGAAGGCCGCAACACTGAAGGTGGCGAGTACCAGCATTGACCCAAGGTACTGACGAATGACCCGGCGGTGGCGCAGAACGCCCGGCAGTCCAAAGGGCAGGATGACGGCCAGGGCGATTACCCAGCGCCAGAATGACATCGACAGGGGCGGGATGCTGTCGATCGCACCCTTGGCAACGACGGCATTACCGGCCCAGAATAGCGGTGTGAGTACCAGCCCAACATAGGCCAGCCATAATGGCTTCGGGGGGTGAAAAGACATGCTGGCTCCTGTGATCGTCCGTAAACATCGGGAGCCGGTAGCATACTATTCGCCGGGCACTTCTGCCTCCGTACCAATGTGGTAGGCGGCAAAACCGGCCATCACTACCTGATCCACGGCCATGCCGATAATCCGGCCCTTGCTGATCGCCCGAATCGGGTGCTGGGCGTTGGTAATCGGGTCTGCCACGTAACCCAGCACTTCCCCTTCCGACACCCGGGCACCCAAGTCGACTTCGCTGAACAGGATGCCGCCGTGCTCTACGCGAATCCAGTCGGAGTCGTAGTAAACCGGTTCGGGATCGCCCCAGACAAACATTCGTGAAATCATGCCTTCCTTTTCCAGCAGACTGGTCAGGCTGTTTACTCCGGCGTCGA